>DASQGS010000431.1:0-7155 GCA_035632455.1 Thermoanaerobaculia bacterium
CGCGGACGCGTCCTGGATCGACGATCGCCGGCACGCTGACGGACTGGCCCGCCGGTACCTCGACGACGTTGGCGCGAAGGGGAAGCGATGAATCGGATCGCAGGAGCTGCGTTGCCTCAGTGAGGTCGCGCACCACGCGGATCGCCACGGCGAAGTGGGCGCGCGGGCGCGGCGTGCCGGCGACCTTGCGGATCTCGAGCCACGCCGTCGAAAGGACCAGAGGATAGATCTCTCGCGAGAATCGCTGCGCGTCGCCGCGCGCGAGCAACGCCTCGGTACGGCTGCCCTCGGGCGCGATCTCGCTCTTCATCCGCGTGGTCGGCATGCGGCTGACGATGATGTGCGAGACCGCGAAGCCTGCGACGAGCGGCGAGCCGAGGCGGTCCGTGATCCGCGTCGTCGGATAAGGCGACTTGGCAAGAACCTCGGGATCGACGAGCGCAAACCACTCGTGATAGCGCCGGCTCAGCAGCGGCGATGTGAACCGAAGATCCTCGATGCCCGTCAGCTCCGACGAATTCGCCAGGTGCGTTTGCCCCCCGAGGCCGGTGATCCGCAGCGGTTCCGGGAGAGCGCGAAGGAAGCGGACCGCCGTGCTCGCGGTGAATGGCCGCGCCGGCGCGAGATGGTAGACCGTCGCGTAATCGCCGGCGAACGGCAGCGCGATGAGCGCGACCGCGGCGAAGACCGCGAGCGAGCGACGGTGCCAGCCGAAGCGCGCCGCGAGAGCGTCGAATCCGATCGCGGCCGCGATCGCCACGCCGAAACAGAACGCCGTCGCGAAATACCAGGGGTTGAGATTTCGCCAGATCGGAACGAACGTCGCGAACCGCATCCACGGCCCCGGAATGACGATCGCAAACGCGATCGGGAGCAGGGCGAGAAGGAAAGCGCGATCGCGACGGCGTCGCGCAACTGCGATCCCGATCGCAGCCAAGGCGATCGCACACGGCCCTGCGAATCGATACAGCGACGAATGGTCGATATGCGGCGAGCCGGTGTTCCCTCGCAGGACGACCGCCACCGCGGCGCGCAACCACTCGCCCGGCGCCATCGGCACGTACGTGAGTCCCTGCGGCGTGAAACGCTTGTACGTCCAGACTTCTGAGGACGCCAGCGCCGCCGGCAGAATCGCGACGGCATCGATCATCAACGCCGCACAGGCTGAAAAAGCGACGAGGCGAAGCGGGCGCCAGTCGCGGGCCAGCGCCATGTCGGCGAGCATGGCCAGAGCCGCGGTCAGCACAACCGCCAGCACGCCTCCCGGATGACCGGCGATCAGAATAAGCGCCATGAGGCCGATGAAGAAGGCCGTCACACCAGCACGCCGCCGCCCGCCGCCCGATCCCGGCCCCACGCCCGCCCGCCACGCCCAGAGCAGCCACGGCAGGTGCGCGATCGGCACGAGCATTCCGGAGAAGTGAACGGTGGAGAGCCCGTTTCCGGTGAAGCAGAACAGGAACGCTCCCACGATCGAGGCGCCGAGCGAAAGACGATATCCCTCGGCCAGGAGCATGATCATCCCGGCGAAAGCCAGCGCCATGCCGAGCACGATCAGTGCGCTCGGCGCCTGAGCCTCCGGAATCAGCGCGAGCATCCATCGCAGCGGATGGAGCACGCCGTTCTGCACGTTCGTCAGAGGCGAATAACCGCCGCCCTGCCGCCGGTCCCAGAGCGGCAGGTGACCTTCACGAATGTTTCGCCGCACGTGGAGATCGGACGGAATCCAGACGCAGTACGGCGACGGATCGGCGAAGCGATAGTGCTCGATCGCGATCGGGCCCGCATCGGGGCGGGCGATGACGTCCGCCTGAAAATCCTGAGCCGCCGAGATGTCGCGATTCGTGGCGATGAGAACGATGATGATCGCGACAGCAACCGCGCCGACCGCGAGCGCAACCTTCCGCGCCGCCGGCGATGGAGCGAACCAATCCTCACTCATCCGACAAACCTCGGCGTTGCATCCAACGCATCGAGCCACATCGTCAGCAGCAGAAGATTGAAGATCGCCTTCCGGTGATCGCGCCGTCCCGACCAGTGCTCCTCGAGCAGCCGGGTCACGTACGCGGGCCGGAGCAGACCGCGCCGCGCCAGGCGGGCTGGCGCGAGGACATCGCCGGCGAGATCGCGCAGCGGCCCGCGGAACCAAAACGCCAGCGGCGCGCCGAACCCCTTCTTCGGCCGCGTCACGACCGCGGCCGGCAGCGGCGCCCGCGCCGCGTGAGCCTTCAGAATGGCCTTGAACGATCGGCCGCGCAGCTTCCACTCCGGCCCGAGAGAGCGCGCAAAATCTGCGAGCTCGAGATCGAGCATCGGCACGCGCACCTCCAGCGAATGGGCCATGCTGGCGCGATCGACTTTCACCAGAACGCCGTCCTGCAGATAGAAGCGTTGATCGGTGCGAAGCAGCGCCTCCAGCGCATTGCCGCGCGGCGCGAGTGCGGCGGGCTCGTGGAGCATCGCCTCCAGCTTGTGCTGCGGGGCAGGCTGGAAATCCTCGAGCAGATCGGGAAGGTCCTCGGGGAGGAACGTCCCGAGCCAACGCGCGTTCCGCAGGATCGGATCGCGATGCAATCCCGCGAGGAACTTCTTCACTTTGAAATCGAACGAGAAGTTCTCGTGGCGCACCGGCAGAAGCGCGTTCGCCGCGGCGAGCAGCGGCCGGCGCGCGGCGGTCATCGGCAAGCGATCGGCGATCCGCGCGGCGCGATACGTCGGATATCCGGCAAACAGCTCGTCCGCGCCGTCTCCCGACAGCGCGACCTTGACCGATTGCCTCGTGAAGCGAGCCAGGAGATACGTCGGAAAGATCGAGCCGTCGGCGACCGGCTCGGACAGCACCTCGGCGATGCGCGGCACGATCTCGAGCATCGCCGAGGCGCTCAGGACCTCCGTGTGGTGCTCGCTGCCGATTGCCCGCGCCACGGCGTCGAAGTGGCGCGACTCATCGAACGACGCGTCCTCGAATCCGATTGAGAACGTTCGAATGCGCGACGGCGCGACTTCGCTCGCCATCTGCGCCACAATCGACGAGTCGAGGCCGCCGGAGAGGAAGACGCCGACCGGAACATCGGCGATCATCTGCCGCTTCACGACCTCTCGGAGAATGCGCGAGAGCTCCGCGACCGGATCATCCCACCTCCGTTGTTCTGGCGATGGTCCGGCCAGCGGTGAATAGGCTCGGATCGTCCGCCCGCCTTTTGCATCGGCGTGTAGAAGATGGCCTTCCCGCAGCTTGCGCACGCCTCGGAGGAGCGCCATTGGCGCGGGCACGTAGTCGAGCTGCAGATAAGCCTGAAGCGCGGCGCGATCGACGTCGGAGCTCACGAGCCCGGATCGCATCAACGCTCCGAGCTCCGAGGCGAACACGAGGCCGGCCGGCGTCTCCGCGTAGTACAGCGGCTTGATCCCCATCGGATCGCGCACAAGGTAGCTCTCGCCAGTCCGCGCATCGTGCAGGCAGAACGCGAACATGCCGTTCAGCCGGGCGAACGCGCGCTCGCCGTGCAGCAGGTATTGGCCGGCGATGACCTCGGTATCGCTCTGCGAATGAAGATCGAGGCCCGCGGCGAGGCACTCCTGGCGCAGCTCGCGGTAGTTGTAGATCTCGCCGTTGTATGTGATGCAGACGCGTCGCCCGGAGTCCCACAGTGGCTGTGCCGCAGCCTCGGTGAGATCGATGATGCTCAGGCGCAGATGTCCGAGGATCGCGCCTTTCAGGTGAACGAGCCCTTCGCCATCGGGGCCGCGATGACGAAGAGCGTCGCGCATGGCTCGCATTGCGGGCGCGAGCTCGCCGGCCGCTCCGATCACGCCGTAGATCCCGCACATGCTCAGCTCTGCGACGCCGGTGGCTGCAGCACGACCACATTCCGCGCGGGCTCGGCATCGAAGCCAACGCGCTCGACGACCTTGTAAGCACGAGCGCCGCCGGCCTGATGCAGCACGCGGATGGAGATCTCGGCGAGCAATCCGCTCATGAAGCAGACCAACGCGGTCATGAAAAGCATCACGGTGACGAAGATCATCGGCGTGGCCTGGGCACGGCCGAGGACGAGCGCGCGCCACGCGACGAGCGCGAACGCCGCCGTGGCCATCGTCAGGAACGCCAGGCCGATCTTGCCAAAGAAGTACGCGGGCTTCGAGCCGTAGCTGCTCAGCATCTTGGCCGTGGCGAGATCGACGAGGACCTTGCCCACGCGGCTGAGACCGTACTTGCTCTCGCCTCGGGTGCGAGGCCGGTGGTTGACCTCGACCTCGGTCACCCGCGCGCCCTGAGCCTGCGCATAGCACGGGATGAAGCGGTGCATCTCGCCGTAGAGCTGGATCTCCTCGAGAAACGCGCGCCGGCAGACCTTGAGCGTGCATCCGAGGTCGTGAACCTGGAGATCGAACGACTTGCGGATCAGCAGGTTCGCGATCCGCGAGGGCAGCGTGCGCAACAAGGGATTGTCGGCGCGGTGAGTGCGCCATCCGCACACGAGATCGGCGCGACCGGCAGCGATCGGCTCGACGAGGCGGGCGATGTCGCGGGGATCGTTCTGCAAGTCGGCGTCGAGGAACGCCACGAGCGTCCCTCGGGCGGCATCGATCCCGGCGACCATGGCCGCGGTCTGGCCGCGATTGCCAAGGAATCGAAGGGCACGAAGCCACGGGCGTTCCGAGGCCGCCGCCGCGATGCGCTCCCAACTCGAGTCGCGGCTGCCGTCGTCGACCAGGATGACCTCGCAGCCACCAGGAATTGATGGCAGCGCCGCCTCGATCTCGCCGATCAGCGGCACGATGTTCTCTTCCTCATTGAACAGAGGAATGACGATCGAGAGAAAGGGACGATCGACGTCGCTCGGCGCCGGCACGGGGCCATTGTAAGCGACCGGCCGGTCGCGAGCGGGGAAGCAGCAGGCTCCCCGCTCGCGAGTACCGTCGTCAGCCGATGTGCGCCACTGAAAAGTCGCGCGGCTGGTCTCGCTGGATCAAGCCGCCGGAAGCGGATGGTAGGTCGAGTCGCCGAACGCGAGCATTGGGTAGAAGATGAAGGGCAGAATCAGCATGCCGATGGCGAACCCGACTCCCTTGCCGTACGCCGAGGCGAATGCGATCAGCACGATGATCAGGATGATGATGTTCACGAACGGAATCAGCATCAGGATGAACCACCATGCCGGTTTCCCTGCGATCTTGAGGATGATGAGCAGGTTGTAGATCGGAACGATGGCCGCCCAACCCGGCTCGCCGGCCTTCACGAACAGCTTCCACAGAGAGATGACAATCAGAAGGATGATTGCGAGGTAGATGATTGCGAAGATGCCGGCGCCCGCCGCCGCCGCACCCGCGGCGGCGCTCCCAGCGGTGTCACTCTGAAACATCAACATTGCAGCCAGATTGGTCATATTTGCGTTCTCCTTTTTCTTTCAAGTTTGCTGCGTAGACACTTACCGTGGGCTAAGTCTTGTTCGAGCGGGAATCCGCCGAACCGGACGTTCGGCGCCGACGTTTGTTGGGGCAACAACCTCGAATGCTTTCGATGGGTGCAGATTACGTCCCATTGAGGCGCGACGCAATGAATTGTTTCTGGCTTAGTCGAACTCGATCCAACTCCCGCCCTTTCCGCCCTCGCACTTCGCGTACAGGTACTGCGCGCACGCCAAGTCCTCGATCGCCAGACCGAGGGACTTGAAGAGCGTGATCTCCGCTGCGGAGCTGCGGCCGGTTGCGGAGCCGATCAGAAGCTCGCCGAGTTCGGCGCGGATGTGATCGGGTCCGGCGATCGCGCCCTCGCGTAGCGCGAAGAGGTAGTCGCCCGACTCGTTCACCGTGGACTCGCGGCGATCGACGAAGAGGGATGAAGCCGCGACGGTTGCGGCGTCGAGCTCGCGAGCATGGGCGACGCTCGAGCCGGCGGCGTTGATGTGCGCGCCCTCGGCGATCCAATCGCGGTGCACCACCGGCTCCTTCGAGCTCGTGGCGGTGACGATTACGTCCGCGCCGCGCACCGCTTGTTCCGCCGAGGAGGCCGCGGCGACATGGAGACCATCGCGCCCGTCGAAGTCGTGGATCAGCGCCTCGACTCTCTGCGGCGAGCGGCCGAACACGCGGATCTCACGGATCGGACGGACCAACGGGATGGCCTCGAGGTGACTGCGCGCCTGCACGCCGGCGCCGAGGATCGCCAGCGATGATGAGTCCGGCCGCGCCAGCAGCTTCGTCGCTACCGCGGAGACCGCCGCGGTGCGAATCGCTGTGATCGCCGAGGCATTGATCACTGCGAGCAACTGCCCGGTGTCGCCGCTGTGGAGCAGTACCGCGCCGAGATGCGTGTCGAGGCCGCGGGCCGGATTGCCGGGAAAGACGCAGACTTCTTTCAGACCGTAGGAGGGCGTCGCTCCGCCGCGCCACGCCGGCATGAGGCCGAGAAATCCGGGCGCACCCTCGGCGCGAATGACGTTGCGCAACGGGTTGTGCACGTCGCCTCTCGCGAGCGCCGCCAGCGCGTCTTCCATGACGGCGATGCATTCGTTCATCGGAAGCAGATGCTCGACATCGCGATGACTGAGGATCAGAAGTTTCATGGCGCGATCTTACTTGAACGAAAGCCGCTCACGCGAAGAGGCGAAGGCGCGAAGCGGCTGCGAGGGTTCTCATGCAAATCGAACCTTCGCGCCTTCGCGTGAGCCACGTCGGGCTGAGCAATCACCGATCAAGTAAAGGCGCGTACAGCCAGAACCGCTCGTCCGTCTTCTCGAAGATCGGCTCGCGATTCGTGTACAGAAGGCGAAACCCGTGCGCCGCCGGGTTCGGCATCTCGACATTGAACAGCAGCAGCCAGGGCTTACCCGCGAAGTGCTGCCGCGCCCGGAGCTCGGCGAGCGGATACGGAACGTTGAGACCGCGCTCGTAAGCCTGATCCCACTTCATGTACGAGCCGTACTCCTCGATCCCGCAGTACCAGAATCGCTTGCCCGGAAAATAAGGAAGGATTGCCGCCGCCTGCAGCGAGTTGTGCGCCGCGATGTCAAACCGCTCGAGGCCGTGGGCTCCGATGAACGCCGCCATCTCCTTCGCGCCGCTGAAATTCTCGCGTGTCTCGAGGACCCAATACCGCGCGCCGACGAAGACCGAAATGAGAAGGACGCCGTTGAGCAACAGGGCGGCCAG
>DASQGS010000432.1:0-13004 GCA_035632455.1 Thermoanaerobaculia bacterium
CGGTGTCGGACATCTACGCCATGGGGGCCACGCCGATTCTCGGCTTGGCGATCGCCGCATTCCCGACGGACATTCTCCCGCTCAGCGTGCTCACCGAGATTCTCCGAGGCGGTGCGGCCAAGGCGGCGGAGGCCGGCTTTCCGATCGGCGGAGGGCATACCATCATTGATGACGTGCCGAAGTATGGCCTTGCGGTGACCGGCACGGTCTCTGTGAGCAAACTGGTGAAGAACTCGACAGCGCGGCCGGGCGACGTGCTCTACCTGACAAAACCGATCGGCAACGGGATTCTCGTCAGCGCCTTTCGCGCCCTGAGCACGGGCGGCTTGAAGCGCCTTTTCAGCCGGGCCGCCGCTCCATCGCTTGACGAAGCTATAAACTGGATGAATCTCCTCAACCGCGACGCCGCCCGTGTCATGACCGAGGTCGGCGTCAGCGCCGCAACGGATGTGACCGGCTACGGTCTCATCGGCCATCTACTCGAGATGTGCGCCGGATCGGGCGCCGGCGCGGAGATCCACACCGATGCCGTGCCGGTGCTGGCTGGGGCGCGCGAGTATCTGGCCCGCGGTTTTCGTCCGTCGGGGACGATGCGGAATGCCGAGACGTTTCGAGGCCGGATCAACTCACGCGTCCCCGAGGCCGAGTACACCCTGATGTGTGACGCCCAGACGAGCGGAGGGCTGCTCATCGCCGTATCTTCTGAAAAGGAACGCAGTCTCGTCGAAGGTTTTCGCCAAAGCGGCGTGTTCTATGCCAAGATCGGCGCAATCACAAAACCGTCCGGCGGGCTCGCGCTGCTACCGTAGCGGCGGTGCTGTCATCGCAAGACGCGAACTGATTTCGCGCAGCCGTTCCGGGAGCGAGGAGAACCGCAATGCCATACTGCCCCACTTGCCAGCAGGAATACGTAGACGGGATTGCCAAGTGTGCGGACGACGACACTCCGCTCGTGAACGAGCTTCCGCCTCAGACGGTCCCGAGTGATACCAATACCTGGGTCGAGATCGCCAGCAGCGGTACGGAGGACGAGGCCAAGCTGCTCGCCGGCTTCCTGGAAGCCGAGGGCATCCCGGCTCAGATCGAAAACGTCAAGTTCCGCATGGAGCCGGTCAACTTCGGAACGATGGGAGACATCCGAATCCACGTTCAGGCGGAAGACGAAGCCCGTGCTCAGCAGTTATTGCGGTTACGCGACGCCGAGTACGATAAGCTCGACGACGACGGCGAAACAGTGGTCACCGACGAAGGGCCGGCGGAGATCGACGACGACGCGCAGGCTGAGCCCGACAGCGAGTGATCGCATCGGCGGAGGGCACAATGGCAGACGAGCCGGTGTCGGATGACTCCTCGGCGCAGCCGGACGGTGACGCGTCCCACGTGCCCGAGCCGCAAATGGTGATGCCGAAGTGGGTGCCGGTGTTGATCGGTCTGATCCTGGTACTCATGGCGGGGCTCGCGGTCTTTACCGGGATGCGCTACCGGCGCGCCACACTCGTCAACGGCATTATCAAGCCACGCCATATTGAGCCGATGAGCGGCGGCCCTCCCGGAGAGCCGGCTCCCGGAGCCTCGCTCGTCTTTCCGGGCGAGTCGGGCGACAACGTCCCGCTGGCCAATCCACCGGTGTCCGGCACCGCGCGCGCCGAGATCTCCGGCGGCAAAACGGGTGTCACGGCGAGCGTCCGGTTCTGGGCGCGGCGCGGCATGCTCCTGGCGGTCACGCCGTCCGATGCCATGGTGTTCGTCAACGACCTCGCCATCGGCGAGGCCAACCAGTTCGCGACCGGCGACGAGATCTACGACTTTCCCGCTGCGGGCAGCTATTTCGTCCGCGTGTCAGCGCCCGGGTACAAGGAACGCCAATACGTGATCACGGCGTCGCCCGACGCGAAACTGGAGATCGCCAGGATCGAGGCGAAGCTCGAGAAGGAAGTCTCCCTCTCCCCGCCGATGCAGTAGTCCAAATCAAAGATCGCAATGCGGGGAGAGGGCCGGGGTGAGGGGAAATCAGCACCAAAATCGCGCCGTCGACGAGTTACATCCTGCCGCACCGTTGCCCCTCACCCTGCCCTCTCCCCGATTCGCGATTTGGTCTTCGAGGCACAAGTTCGGACGGGGAGAGGGGACTTCGCACCTCAGTGTGCCGCCTGCTCCGGTCCCTTCTTCGACTCGGCGATGATCTTCTCCTGCAAGCTCCGCGGAACTTCCTCGTAATGCGAGTACTCCATGTGAAACGAGCCTCGGCCTTGCGTGATCGAGCGAAGCGTCGAGCCGTACGTGAGCATCTCCGCCATCGGGACGCGGGCGTGGATGGTCTGCACGTCTTCCTCCGCGTCCACGCCTTCCATCTTCCCGCGCCGCGAGTTGAGGTCGCCCATCAGGTCGCCGACGTACTCCGCGGGCGCGGTGATGTCGACTCTCACGATCGGCTCGAGCAGCGTCGCGCGAGCCTGCTCCATTCCCTGTTGGAACGCCAGCGAGCCGGCGATCTTGAATGCCAGTTCCGATGAATCGACGTCGTGGTACTGGCCGTCGAGGAGCCGCACTCGGAAATCGACGACCGGATATCCCGCGAGAAATCCTTTGACTCTCGCATCCTGAATCCCTTTCTCGACGGCCGGGATGTATTGGCGCGGAATCGAGCCGCCGAAGATCTCATCGACGAATTCGAAGTCGGCACCGCGCGGCAACGGCTCCATCTTGATCTTGCAGTCGGCGAACTGGCCGTGGCCGCCGGACTGCTTCTTGTGCCGTCCGTGGGCGTCGGCAGGGCGCGTGATGGTCTCGCGGTACGGGACCTTCGGCGGATGGAGGATCACGTCGACGCTGTACTTCTTCTTCAGCTTTCCGACGACGATCTCAACGTGGAGCTGGCCCTGCCCGCTGAGCAGGAACTCCTTCGTCTGTTCGTCGCGGCGGAAGCGGATCGTCGGGTCTTCCTCGATGATGCGGGCCAGCGCGCCGGAGATCTTGTCCTCATCGCCGCGGGCCTTCGGCTCGATGGCGAATGAGATCGCCGGCTCCGGCATGTGGATGTAGTCGAAGACGATCGAATGCTCCTTCGTGCCGAGGGTCTCGCCGGTGTGCGTGTCTTTGAGCTTAGCCACCGCGCCGATGTCGCCGGCGCGCAGTTCGGCCACAGGGATCTGCTGTTTCCCTTGAAGGACCTGGAGCTTGCCAACGCGCTCTTCGTGATCCTTCGTTGTGTTCCAGTAAGTCGTGTCGGACTTGAACGTGCCGGAGTACACACGGAAGAGCGACACCCGGCCGGAAAACGGATCCGAGAATGTCTTGAAGACGAGCGCGGATGGGAAGGCCTCAGCTCTTCGCTCGAAGGAGATGGTCTCGCCCTTCCGATCTTTCCCATCTACCGTCTTCAGTTCGTCGGGCGACGGGAGAAGAGAGACGAAGGCGTCGAGAATCGCGTGACCACAGATGTTGTGCGAGGACGAGCTGTGCAGGACAGGAAAGATCTGGTGATGAAAGATCTCGCGCCGCAGTCCGTCCAGCAGCTCTTCCTGCGTGAGACCGCCTTGCTCGAAGAAGCGCTCCATCAGGGTGTCGTCGCCTTCGGCTACTTTCTCGATCAACTTCTCGCGCCACTCCGAGGCCTGATCCTTCAAGTCGGCCGGAATGTCTGTCGCTTCGAACTTGCCGGAGCCGTCCGTGGCATAGCAGTAGGCCTTCATCGAGATGAGATCGACAATGCCCTTGAAGTCCTTCTCTTCGCCGATCGGAATCTGGATCGGGACGACGTTCTTGCCGAACTTCTTCTGCAACGCTTCGAGGGTGCGCGAGGCGGAGGCCCGCTCGCGATCCATTTTGTTGATGATCAGGATGCGCGGGAGGGAGTATTCCTCGGCGAATTTCCAGACCTTCTCGGTCGTGACTTCGACTCCGGTGACGCCGCTGACCACGACCGCCGCGGCATCGGCAACGCGCAGCGCGCTCTTCGACTCCATCAGGAAGATGCCGAATCCCGGCGTGTCGATCAGGTTGATCTTCGTGTTGTTCCATTCGGCGTACGCGACGGCCGCGGAGATTGAGTGCTTCCGGTCGATCTCATCCGGATCGAAATCGGTGGCGGTCGTTCCATCCTCGATCCGGCCGAGACGCGTGGTCAGGCCGGCGTTGAATAGGAGCTGGGAGACGAGGGTGGTCTTGCCGGTGTCGTTGTGACCAACCACCGCGACGTTGCGGATCTCAGATCCCGAATAAACCTTCATAGGGTAGTCCTCTCATATGGGCAACATTTCACAACGGGAGGTGAATCATAATTTAAAATGATCGGCTCTTGAGCAAGAGGGGCGGGAGAGAGGCGCGGGCTGCCCAGGAGTATATGATTGCCGGTCGATGGCGTCGTGCCCGGCTCCGAGGCGGGCACTTCCGACTGCATCGGCGCCAGGGCGCGCGGAGATGAGAGACACGTGAAACTGGGCCGTTACGAGATCGTTCGCGAGCTTGGAAAAGGGGCGATGGGGATCGTTTATCTGGCCAAAGATCCCCTGATCGGCCGTCTCGTGGCGCTGAAGACCATCCGCGCCGTTTCCCATTCCGATGACGACGAGGCCGGCGAGTTCCAGCAGCGCTTCGTCCGCGAGGCCCAGGCCGCTGGAATCCTGAACCATCCCTCGATCGTCACGGTCCACGACATCGGCCAGGACGAGGCCACCGGCGTGTCGTTCATCGCCATGGAGTACGTGGAAGGGCAGAACCTGAAGGAGGTGCTTGCCCAAGGCCGCGCCCTCAGTTTCGATCAGATCGGCGACATCATCAGCCAGGTCGGCGACGCCCTCGATTTCGCACACACGAAGGGCATCGTGCATCGCGACGTGAAACCGGCGAATATCATCCTGCTCGAAGGAAATCGAGCGAAGATCACCGACTTCGGCATCGCCAAGATCGCCACCGGCGGAGCGAACCTCACCACGACCGGCCAGTTTCTCGGGACGCCGAACTACATGGCCCCCGAGCAGATCCGCGGCGCGCCGGTGGATGGGCGCACGGATCTCTTCTCGCTCGGCATCGTCTTCTATGAGTGCCTGACGCGCCGGAAGCCGTTCGGCGGCGATTCGCTGACTTCGATCTCCTACAAGATCGTTCACGAGCCCTTCCCGCCGATGCATGACATCAACCCTCAGATTCCCGAAGGGTACGAAGAGGTCATCGGTCTCTGCCTGCAGAAGGATCCGGCCCGGCGCTATCAGCGCGGCAAGGATCTGGCCAATGCGGTGCGGGCGGTGATTCGCGGCGAACGCCCTGCAAAGCCGGAGACGTTGTCGGAAGAGACGATGGTGACGCGGGATCGCGACAAGATCCCGACCATCGAGATTCCGTTCCCCGAGGCCGACGCGGAGCCGGCCGCCGACCCGCTGATGACGCAGGCAACGCGCGCGACCTCGTCGGGAAGTCCGGCTGTGGCCGCGGCGACCGGCCCAACCGCCGCGGCTCCGCCGATCGCGAAGCCTCGGGCGGCCACCGCCTTGCAGCGCACGCTGTCGAACGTGAAATCCGCGCCGATCTGGAAACGGCACATACCGGCCGCGCTTTTCTTCGGCATCATCATCGTCCTCGCAGCCGGTCTGCTCGGCGTTGTGGCGTCGATCCGTTCGAAGGCGGTCAAGGTTCCGACTGTCAAGGAAGAGGATGTCTCGAGGCAAGCGGCGGCGGCGCGCGCCCGTGAGAGGAAGCTTCGACTGGAAGGGAACCAGTTCGTCCACCAAGGCCGGGTCGACGATGCCTACGACAAGTACCAGGAGCTGCTGAAGATTGCCCCGCACTCGCCGGCGATCACGATACTCGTGCAGAAACTCACGGCCATCCGGCAGCAGGAGATGACGAGCAAGAAGCAGATCAGCGACGCCCAGGACATGTTCGACCAGGGCATGCTGCTCTACAAACAGAGAAAATATGCCGACGCGATTCCGCTGTTCGAGCAGTCATTCCATCTCAATCCGAACTCCGAGGAAACGGCGGACTACCTCAAGCTCGCGCAACTCGAGCAGCAACGGGTCGAGGAGGATCGGGCCAAGCGCGCCGCGGCGCGAAATGCGCTGACTCAACCGCGCGTCGTTCAGTCGACCGGCGCCCGTTCGCAGACCGACACGGCGCGCGACAGGCCCGCTGCCGGGGACAGCCGCAGCGCCACCGGAACCGCCCAGCTCCTCACGTTCTTCAACAGCCCGGTCAACGACGGCTACATTCAGGTCAAGGCGGACGGCGCGGTCATCGTCCATGAGAATCTGTGGGAGGAGACCGTCCACTGGTACGGCCACCGCAAGAACCCGCGCGTCGTCAACATGTCGAAGGAAGTGCCCGCCAAGAGCAACATGGAGATCGAGATCTGGGTGGTGATCCCTTCCATGAGCGTCCAGGAGCACCACACCATGCGCCAGTCGTTTACGGCCGGCACCCAACACAAGCTGCAGGTCATGTTCGATCAGCAGACGAAGAAGTTCGACTACCAGGTGTTCTGAGGCCGGCGCCATTCCCTCCAATGAGCAATCCCGATCGTGTCATCCTGAGGCGGCGACACCCCGGAGGGGTAAAGCGCGCCGAAGGATCTCCGTGCGAGAGCCACGATCCTGTCAAGATGATCCTTCGCCGTCCACGCGGCTAAGGATGACGTGCCTCACGGATATATTCATGTCTCGCGTCATCGCCGTCATGTTGCTCCTCGTCTCCATCGCGCCGCCGCTAGCTCAGGCGGCCGGGCCAGAGGCTGAGCCGGATTACTCGGCGTGGACCGCCATCCTCCGGAAGTACTACGACCCGGCGAAGGGGATGGACTACGCCGCGCTGAAGGCGAGGGACTTCGCCGCCGTCCAGAGCCTTCGCCGGGAACTCGGCCGCGTCAATGCCGCCGCGCTCGACCGAAAACAACAACTCGCCTACTGGATCAACGTCTACAACGTCAACATCGTAGCGACGGTCCTGGAGAACTATCCGGTCAAATCGATCCGCGACATCTCCACCGATCTGATTGTTCGCCTCAACGTCTTCAAGAAGCCGCGGGTGCCGTTCGGATCGGTGACCCTCTCGCTCGATGATGTGGAGAACGACAAAATCCGCGCCGGCTTTCACGATCCTCGAATCCACTTCGCCATCAACTGTGCGGCGAAGAGCTGCCCGCCGATGCGCGCCGAGGCGTTCAGCGGCGCGACGATCGACCAGCAACTCGACGATCAGGCGCGCCGGTTCCTCGGCGGTCCGCTCGGAGTCCGCATCGGCCGCAAGGGCGACGCGCTGATCGTCCACGCGTCGAAGATTCTCGATTGGTTTGGCGACGACTTCGAAAAGTGGAGCACCGGCAGAATCCCTTTCATCCGAAGGTACGTACCAGCGGACAAACAGCGCCTCATCGACGCTGCGAACGGCCGCATCGAGCTCGAGTTCGACGACTACGACTGGAGCCTCAACGACTGGCAGCGATGACCCCACGTCATCCTGAGCCGCGCAGACGGCGAAGGATCTCGTGCAACGAATCGTGGCCCTCGCAAGGAGATCCTTCGGCGCGCTTCACCCCTACCGGGGTTTCGCCGCCTCAGGATGACACGAACCGACCGGCCCCCGTGCGCCCCTACTGCGTTCGCACTACACGATTCCCTGCACCTGAGGGATGGTTCGCCCGCTCGTCGGGGAGGACCATCGGGTCACGCGAAAGGAGCATCGCATGACCATCCTCCGTTCAAGGCTCATCCTGTTCTCATTTCTTCTCGGATTCGGACTTGTGCTTCTCAACGTCCCGACGGCCAGCGCCATCCCGGCCTTCGCCCGCAAGTACGAAACCTCCTGCCAGACCTGTCACGTCGGGTTCCCCAAGCTCAATCCCTTCGGTGAAGCATTCCGGCTCAACGGCTATCGAATGCCGAAGGAGACGGAGGATCAGGTCAAGATCAAGCCGGTGAGCCTCGGCTCGGATGCGTACAAGCGCCTCTGGCCGCGGGCGATCTATCCGAGCGACATCCCGGGCCATCTTCCGGTCGCGCTCAACGTGAAGTTCGCCAGCGTCTACGCATCCACGCTCGATGACACAGGCCGCACAGTGACGAAGAACGACTTCCAGTTTCCGCAGGAAGTGAATCTCTTCGCCGGGGGTACGTTTGGGGACCACATGAGCTACCTCGTCGAGGTAACGCACTCCGAGCGACCTGATGGCGGAAGCGACACCGAGATCGAGCACGCACAACTGCATTTGAACTCGATCTGGGGTCCCGAGCACTTGGTCAACGTCAAGATCGGCAAGTTCGCGCCCGATTTCGCCGACGGATTCCAGGAGATGTGGCTGTCGACCAACAACGGGATCGATACGCTGTTCAGCTACGACCCAGTCGGACTGCACGGTGGCAACAGCCTCGACGGCGGCGGGATCAGCCTCCCAGCCAACGTCAGAGCGATCGAGGTCTACGGCGTCAGCCATCACCGCCTCTTCTACACGCTCGGGATCACGAACGGAATCGGTCCGGGGGCGAGCGGAAGCTTCAATGCTCACGCCAACAAAGACGTCTATGCCCGCGTCGACTACAAGCTCGGGGGCATGGGACTCGACGGCGATACGACCGGCGTCAAGCTGCCACCCGAGAACTGGCGAGAGCGCTCCTTGCGCGTTGGCGTCCTCGGCTACGCCGGCGATGGCAAGGGCTTCAACATGCCGTTCACCGATGACACCGGCGCGCAGGTCAACATTCAGGATCGGACCTTCACCCGAGGCGGACTCTATGCCTCCTGGATCTTCGAAGACCTCAATGTCTTCGCCGTCGCGCTGAGCGGCCGCGATCGCCTCGACACCTTCGCCGCCGACGGAACGCGGACCAACACTGCCAGCTATCGCTACAACTCCTGGTTCGTGCAGGCCGACTACGTGTTCCTCCCGCCGTTGCAAGGGTCGCTCCGCTACGAGAACCTCAAGCCCGGCGACAAGAGCGTGGGATCGATGCGCGCCCTCAACGCCAGCCTCGCCTTCTTCGCCTACGCCAACGTCAAAACGATTCTCGAGTACCACCGCGACCTGCACAACACGAAAAACTACGAAGTCGACACGGTGCTCCGCGTCGCCTTCTGACCTACTGACCGCAAGGAGAACGCAACATGAAAAGACTGATTATGATCGCCATTGCATTCATTGTCGCCGCGCCGCTGTTCGCCGGCGACGTTCACGGCAAAGTCGCGTGCAAAGGAGTGCGCAACTCCGCCGACGCCGTGGTCTACGTCGATACGATCGCCGGCAAGAGCTTTCCCGCGCCGGCCGAGCACGTGAAGATCGACCAGAAGAACATGCAGTTCGTTCCGCACGTCCAGCCGGTGCTCATCGGCACGACGGTCGACTTCCTCAACTCCGACGCCGTTCTTCACAACGTCTTCTCGCCCGACGCCTGCGCCGACAAGTTCAACCTCGGTACATGGCCGCAGGGTCAGATAAAAAGCTACACGTTCAAGAAGTTCTGCGCCGCCGCCCTTCTCTGCAAGGTTCACCCGGAGATGGAGGGGTTTGTCGTCGCGTTGCCGACGCCGTACTTCGCCGTGACCGCCGCAGACGGCTCCTACACCATCAAGAACGTCCCGGACGGCGCGTACGCGGTCAACGTGTGGCACCCGAAGCTGAAGGCAGCGCAGAAGAGCGTCAACGTGGCCGGCGCGACGGAGGCGAGTTTCGAGATCGCCAAGTAGTCCATGAGCGAATTCAATCAAGAGTGGCTCGAGCGCAACTTCCCGTGCAAGTGGGCCTGCCCGGTCCACACCGAGGCAGGGAAGTACGTGACGCTGATTGCGCAGGGGCGGTTCCGCGAGGCTTACGCCGTCGCGCGCCGCCCCAACCCACTCGCCTCCATTTGCGGACGGATCTGCGCCGCGCCGTGCGAGTCGGTCTGCCGCCGTGGCGAGATCGACGCACCGATCTCGATTCGAGCGCTCAAGCGCTTCGTCACTGAGCGCTTCGGCGTCGAGAGCATGCTCGACTTCTCCGTTCTCACCGAGATCTACGGCCACCGTCTCGACACCTACACCGAGAAGGTCGCCGTGATCGGCTCAGGTCCGGCCGGTCTGGCGTGTGCCCATGATCTTGCGCTGCTCGGCTACCCGGTCACGATCTTCGAGGCAGCGCCGGTTGCCGGAGGAATGCTTCGCCTCGGCGTGCCGGAATATCGCCTGCCCCGCGCGCTCATCCAGCTCGAAATCAACGCCATCCTCTCGCTCGGCGTCGAGCTCAAGACGGGCGTGCGCATCGGCAAGGACCTGTCGCTCTCCGATCTCAAAGCCCAGGGCTACGGCGCGATCTTCCTAGGCGTCGGCTCGATGAAGAGCCGCGACCTGACCATTCCGGGCCTGGACCTCGACGGCGTGCTTCGCGGGATCGACTATCTGCTCAACATCAACCTCGGATACCGAGTGGAGATGGGACGGCGCGTGGTCGTCATCGGCGGAGGCAACGTCGCGCTCGACGTCGCACGCACCGCGGCGCGCGGCGGCGAGCAGACGAACCTTCAGCGCAATCTCTCCATCGTGCAAGCCATGGACGTGGCCCGCAGCGCGGTGCGATTCGGTGCGCGAGACGTGACGGTCTGTTGCCTCGAGTCCGAGACCGAGATGCCGGCATCGACTGAGGAAGTCGAGGAAGCGGCGCGCGAAGGAATCCGCTTCGCCTACCGCCTCGGACCGAAGCGAATCCTGGGTGCGAACGGGACCGTGACCGGCATCGAGTTTCTTCGCGTCTCCCGAGTCTTCGACGAGAACGGCCGCTTCGACCCGAAGTTCATCGAAGGATCGGAGACACCGATCGGTGCCGACAGCGTCATCGTGGCCATCGGCCAGACCGGCGACTTCGCATTCCTCGCGCCCGAAGATGGCGTGGCGACCCGCGGCGGCCGGATCGTCATCGATCCCGACACGCTGGCCACGACCGCACCAGGCATCTTCGCCGGAGGAGACGCGGCCTTCGGGCCACGCATCGCCATCAATGCCGTCGCCGACGGCAAGCGCGCCGCGAAGTCGATCGACGAGCTGCTGCGCGGTGCGCCGCGTCCCGCGGAGGAGGAAATGGTCGAGGTCGTGCTCGAGCCGCGATGGGATCGAGAGCTCGATTTCGAAGCGATTCCGCGTCAAAAGCCTCCGACGCGACCGATCGCACGCCGCATCGGCATCGCCGAAGTCGAGGAATGCTTCGACGAGACCACGGCGAGGCGCGAGGGCAGCCGCTGTCTTCGCTGCTGGACCAACACGATCTTCGAACAACAGCCCGCGGCGGGAACCGAGTGCATTCTCTGCGGCGGCTGTCAGGACATCTGCCCCGAGCGCTGCATCGCCATCGTGCCGGCCTCGCGGGTCACTTCCCTGCCGCCGAGCGCGCGAGAGCTTGCCGCAATCGTGATCGAGAAGCGCGAAGTAGGATCGGTCATGCTCAAGAACGAAGAGGTTTGCATTCGATGCGGTCTATGCGTCGCCCGTTGTCCGGCCGGCACGATCACGATGCGCAGCTTCCGCCGAAAGGAGAACACCGTTGTCTGAGCTCGACGAAACCATCGATGAAACGAGAACAGGGCCCAGCCGGCGCGACTTTTTCGTGCAGATTGGTGTGGGTGCGTGCGCCGTGGCTGCCGCCGGTTCCGGACTGGTCACGCTCGACTACATGAAGCCGAAGGTGCTCTTCGAGCCATCCACGACCTTCGTGGCCGGCTCGCAGCTCGACTACTCCGACGGCGTCGTCCGCTTCAACAAGGAGAAGAAGGCCTACGTCATCGGCGCTTCCGGCGGGGTGTACGCGCTTTCGGCCGTCTGCACCCATCTAGGCTGCATCGCCCGCTACAAGTCGGATGAGAAGGTCATCGCCTGTCCCTGTCATGGCAGCCGTTTCGATCTCGAAGGAAACGTCGTCCATGGACCGGCGCCGCGGCCGCTGCCATGGCTTGACGTCACCGAGGACGCGGCGGGCAATCTCGTCGTCGACACTGGCATCGTCATCGCCCGCGGAAAGGTGTTCAAACCATGACCGTCGGTGAATGGCTCCGCAACACATCCGTCTATCGGTCGGTCATCCGCCACGGCGTGGAGGATACGAACCGCAACCGATCGCTGATCATCTTCGAGAACCTCTTCCTCCACGTTCACCCGGTGAAGGTGCGAGAGAAGACGCTCCGCTTCCGACACACCTACTGGCTCGGTGGAATCACTCTGGCCGCGGCCCTCATCCTCATCACAACCGGAATCATGCTGATGTTCTACTACCACCCCTCCGTTCCGCAGGCCTACCGCGACATGAAGGAGTTGCAGTACGTCGTCGACAACGGTGTGTTCCTGCGCAACCTTCACCGCTGGGCGGCGCATTTGATGGTCTTCGCGGCGTTCCTGCACATGCTGCGCGTCTTCTACCATCGCGCCTACCGGCCACCGCGTCAATTCAACTGGGTGATCGGCGTCGTGCTCCTCCTGACGACGCTGCTGCTGTCGTATACCGGCTACCTCCTGCCGTGGGACCAGCTCGCGTTCTGGGGCGTGTCGGTCGGAACGAACATGGCGAAGGAAGCGCCGTTCATCGGCGAGACGATCCGCTTCTTCCTCCTCGGCGGAAACATCGTCTCGGAGAACGCACTCCTTCGCTTCTACGTCCTTCACTGCGTCGTCCTTCCGGTGGCACTTCTGTTGCTCGTGTCGGTCCACATCTGGCGCGTGCGCAAGGACGGCGGTGTGCAAGGTCCACCGGAGGAAGGAAGGGAGCCGTCATGAGCGGTCCGATTGAAGTCATCGAATCGAACGATCCCGTCGCGAACCCCTGGCGTGTCGCGCTCGTCCGCCCCGATGGACGCCCCTTCATAACTGAGGACGACGAGCCGCACGTGATGACCTTCCCGCACCTCATCGTGCGCGAGGTTATCCTTTTTCAGCTTGTCGTCATCGGGCTCTCGCTCTGGGCGATCTTCTTCGACGCGCCACTCGAGAGCCTTGCCAATCCGCTGGAGACGCCGAATCCGGCGAAAGCGCCGTGGTACTTCCTCGGATTGCAGGAGCTCCTT
>DASQGS010000433.1:0-2661 GCA_035632455.1 Thermoanaerobaculia bacterium
GTGCCCGAGCCCGCTTCCGAGCCCGGTCTCTGACTTCCGCTCCTGCGCCGAGACAGCCCACCCCGTTTCTCGTATCCTTCGCCGGTCCGTGCCCGAGCCCGCTTCCGAGCCCTGTCTTTGACTTCCGCTCCCGCGCCGAGCCACGCCCCCCCGTTCCCTCGCGTGCCCGAGCCCGCTTCCGAGCCCGGCCTTTGACTTCCGCTGCCGCGCCGACGGAGCCTCTTGCTCATCGCAACGTTCCCTGCCATCCTTCGCCCGCGATTTCTCGGAGGCCTTCATGGCACAGGACTTCTCATTCGACGCCGTGTCGAAGACGGATATGCAGGAAGTGCACAACGCCGTACAGCAGGCGCAGAAAGAGCTGGCCACGCGCTTTGATTTCAAGGGATCGGCGAGCTCGATCGAGCTCAAGGACGAGGAGATCATCCTCATCAGCGATAACGAAGGGAAGCTGCGCAGCGTGCGCGACGTCCTCGAAGGGAAGCTGGTCAAGCGCAAGGTTGCGCTCAAGGCCATCGACTACCAGAAGATCGAGCAAGCGGCGATGGGAACCGTGCGCCAGCACGCGAAGATCGTCCAGGGAATCGAGATGGAGAAGGCCAAGGCCATCGTTCGAGCCATCAAGGATGCGAAGCTAAAGGTGCAGGCCTCGATCCAGAGCGATCAAGTGCGCGTCTCCGGCCGGAGCAAGGATGACCTGCAGCGCGCCATCACCCTGATCAAAGAGGGCGACTTCGGTATTCCGATCCAGTTCATCAACTACCGCGGTTAGGCGCCACGGGCGCCTGCGAGCGCAGCGGCGAGCACGACGGGTTTGATGTGCGCGCGGCAATACTCCGCCACGAGCGATCTTGGTGCCCGAGCCTATGGCAACCAGCGCAGCCGCCCGCCGTAACCTTTTCTCATTCTTCCTTATCGTTTATTCTTACCCATCGTGACGGCGCCAGAGTCCAGCAGCGGCACCCTGCCCGACAACATGACGCGCGGCGAGCGCCTCCTCGAGCCGATCGCAGAGAAGCTCGGTCTGGTCGAGGAGGAGTTGCACCGCAACTTTCAGTCGAAGATCGCCACGATTCACGACGTCGGCCAGCACATCATCGCCGGCGGCGGCAAGCGCCTGCGGCCCGCTCTGCTGCTCCTGGCCTCGAAAATGCTGCGATACGACGGCTTCCGGGACGTAGTCTACGGCGCCGTCGTCGAGTTCATTCACACCGCCACGCTGGTCCACGACGACATCATCGACGAGGCGGCAGTGCGCCGCGGCCGTACCTCGATCAACTACCGCTGGGGCAATCACCTCACGGTTCTCGTCGGCGACTACCTCTACGCGCACTCGATGAGCATGGCCCTGGCGGACGGCAGCGTGGAGATTCTGCGGCTGCTGTCGAACGTGACGATCAAGATGGTCGAGGGCGAGATCCTGGGCATCGAGCAGAACGGCCGCACCGATCTCTCGATCGATGACTACTTCGACATCGTCAACCGCAAGACGGCCGTGCTTTTCGGCGCTTGCTGCCGGATTCCGGGATACCTGGTCGAGGCGGGCGAGTCGCTGTCGGGCGCGCTCTTCAACTACGGGCTCAATCTCGGAATCTGCTTTCAGGTGATCGACGATCTCCTGGATTTCACATCGAGCACCGAGGTGCTCGGCAAGCCGGCGCTGTCGGACTTGAAGGAAGGGAAGCTGACGCTTCCGCTGATCCTGACGATGCCTCGGGCCACGCCGCGGGAGCGCGATGTGATCAGCCGCGTGGCCGCGCAAAAGTCGTTCGACGGCATCGACCCGCACGAGATCATCGAGATCGTCGGCCGCTACGACGCCATCGAGCGCACTCGCGAGATCGCCCGCGAGTATGCGGACCGCAGCCGCGCCGCCCTCGAGCCATTCCCTCCATCAACGGCGCGCGAGACGCTGGAGATCGCACTGGATTTCGTCCTCGAGCGCGATCGGTAGGTATGGAGTGCGGCGGCGGTAGCCCCCGCTTTTCGCGCGAGCAGCACGATCTCCGGCACTGGGGAAGAACGGTGCGAACAGCAGGCACTGCATCTTGGTGGACTTGCGCTCGTGGTCAACGAAAGCGGCGGCGAGCCGCCGCAGTCCATAGGGCGATCCGTGCCGGCTAGCTGAACAACTCCATGATCTCCGAGAGCGACGCCTGGGCGCGCTGGTGGAGCGCGTCCTCGCGCCGGTTGGCAGTGAGGCGGATGACCCGCTTGTACAGCTCGATGGCGTTGGAGTAGTCGCCCATGCAACGGTGGTAGATCTCTCCCTTGCAGAGCTTGGCCTCGACGTTCATGGGATCGAGCTCGAGGATCTTGTTGAGGAAGATCAGGGCCGTGTCGTGCTTCTGATCCTCCAGGGCCATCTTGTAGCGAAGCCGGTAGAGGGCGATCAGCTCTTCATACTTCGGATGAATCCACGCGCCGGGAAGAAACGTCATGACCGTGGAGAGAAGCCGGCCCGCGACGGTGGGACTCGTGCGTTTGATGGAAGCTCGCTGCCGCATTCTCACACCCTCCCTCGAGGTTCACATGCACTCGACTTTCCGTCATCTTAGGTCGCGAAAGGAGAGTCGTCAAGATCTTTACCAGTGCGTGAGAGGCAGTGAGCAGTGGTCAGTGGTAGTCAGTGGTCGGTGGTGTCAGTGGTCGGTGGTTGTC
>DASQGS010000434.1:0-2704 GCA_035632455.1 Thermoanaerobaculia bacterium
CCGCAAGAGCCGTGATCGCAATCTGCAGCGGTTCGCTCATTCGCGGCTTCGCATTTCGCGAAGCAGCTCCTCAGCCGGGATCGTTTCTCCACGCGCACCTTGGGCGATGGACTCGAGGAGCACGGCTTCGAGCTCGGCGTCGACCTCGAACATATCATCGCCGTCGAGGGCGATCAGCGTAACCTCCGCTCCCTCCGGTAAGTCGGCGTCGACGATTACCTGACTGTTGATAACTTTTCCCGATGCGATCTGCATGCTGACGATTCTAACGCCATTGGCAGCGGCTATGACGCGCGAGAGGAGTTTCTTCGGCTCACGCGCGACTTGTGCGAGTGGTCATGGAAAGCGGCGGCGATGCCGCCGCAGTCCATAAGCGCGCCGCCGCAGTCATGCTATTTCCCGAGGACTCCGTTCTTGAAGTCCTCGCCGGGTCCGGGCTTCGGGCCGATCCAGGTCGAGAGGATGGCGTCGGCGGTGGCCTTGCCGGCGAGTGTTCCTTTCACCTTGCCGTTGACCTCGATCGTCGTGCCGGTGCCGGGGACGTAGGTCAGCGACAACTGCTGCCCGTCTTTCATATCGTCCATCCATGACGAGAGCGTGGCGAAATTTGTCTTCACGTCAGCCGATGCGTTCGGGACGTTTGCGGCGAGCCCTTCCTGCCAGGCCTCGGCGATCTTTTCTTTCCCAACGCTGAACACGAAGTGCATCACCATCCGGCGCGGCGTGTCTCCGCCGAGAATCGCAGCGGGGTTGCTCTGTTTCGCCGGCAGATAAAGCGCGGCGACGTAAACCTTGATGAAGAGCTTCTTCCGGATCGCGGCGCCGTTGAGAACGAGGGCCTGTCCGCCCGCGCTGGCCGTGTCGTCGAGCTTCACGCCTGCGAGCGTTGCGGCACTGGCTGCCGTAGCGACGAGAAACGCGAGAGTCAGAACGGATTTCGTGGTCAGAGACCGCATAGTGTTCTCCTTTATCGATCGGTGGGAAGACCGGGAAATCAGTGTCTCACGGAAAGGCTCTCCAGACATCATCGGGGTGATTCTGGCGGACGACGGTGTTGCGATGAATCGAGACCGGGGCCGGGTCGCCTTCGATGAAGATGCCGCCGCCTCGGCCATCGACGGAGCCGTTGCCCGAGATCACGCTGCCGCCGATCTGGCATGCGCCGGCATCGATCAAGTAGAGGCCAGCGCCTTCGCACAGCACCGCCCGCAATGCGTTGTCGGTCACGCGGCTGCGCCACATACGCATGCTGCTGTTCGCGCACCAGATTCCACCGCCGCGGGAGATCCTCTGCGCGTAGGCGGCGTTGGCCTGGATCGTGCTGCCGGCGAACTCGACCTTGCAGCGCTCGAAATAAAGGCCGCCGCCGAGGGCCTCGCTTGTCGCCTCGGAGCGGCAATCGATCGTGTTCCCGGCGATCGTCGATTTCTGGATGCGCACCGACGAATCGACGCATGCCATGCCAGCGCCGACGCCGCGCGATGAGGTCTCGATCCCGATCCGGTTTCCGGCCACGATGCACTCCTGCAAGGTCAGGGTCGAGCCGATGACGTCGATGCCGCGCATCCTGCCGTTGGAGCGCACCTCGATTCCACTCAGATGCACGGCCGAGCGCTCGACGACGAGAACGCTCTGCCCGGTTCCGCCTGCAAACGTCACACCTCTCCTCGACAGGCGAACGCTCTGAACCACGACATACGGCTTGTCGCTGATGACGACGCTCTCGTCGTAGAAGCCTGGCTCGACCATGATCGTGGCCGGCCCGGCGACGGCGTCGACGGCGGCCTGGATGGTCGGGAACTGTCGCGGAACGAAGAGGATGTCGTGCATACGATCGTCGAGTCGTGGCGGGGGCGTGATTCTAGCCGAGCGCTGTGCGAGTGTCATCCTGCTAGAAATACCCCTTATCCCGACGTGGTTGGCAACCTCGCATGCGCAGACGAACGTTCTACATCGCGGCGGGCGCGATCGTGACCGCGATGGCCGTCGGATACTTTCTGGTCGATCGACTGATCAGCCGAACCTCGGCGACGGCGTCGCAGATGCGCGATCTGGTCGTGCCGAAGGAAACACAAGTCGATCTCGATGTCCTGGTTACACGCGTCAGCGCGATGAGCCGGCTCGAGACAGCGTCGATGCATGTCGTCCACATCAGCACCATCAAGCAGTCGTACGGCGTGATTCCGACCGCGCTGGCCGGCGAGTCGCTAACGTTCCTCGGCGTCGGCGATGTCGTGGCCGGCGTCGATCTCTCGCAGGTCACGCGCAAGGACATCCACCGCGATCCCGACGGCGCCGTCGTGCTAGTTCTTCCTCCGCCGCAGATTCTCGTCACCCGGCTGAACAACCAGCAGTCGCGCGTCCTCAACCGGCAGATCGGCTTCTTCAGCAAGAGCGACGTCGACATCGAGAGCCACGCCCGCGCGCACGCCGAGGCGGGAATCCGCAATGAGGCCTACAACAAAGGCATCCTTCGCATCGCCTCGGTCAATGCGGAAAAACAGATCGCCGATTTTCTCCTTGCGACGGGATACAAACGCATTCGATTCGAGAGCCGGCCGGTATCGAAACTGGGCGGGTGATGCCAACGTCCGTTCTCATACTTTCGGGCGGAAGCGATTTCGCAGCGCGGTCACGAAGAGTGAATCTGCCCGTTCCGAGAAGATGCCCACCGGCGAATAGCCGCGAAGCCATGCGAGCCGAA
>DASQGS010000435.1:0-2286 GCA_035632455.1 Thermoanaerobaculia bacterium
CTCGCGACGTGCCCACGATCAGCCGCTTTCTGGGAATCGTGATTACGATGAACTATAACGATCACGACCCGCCGCACTTTCACGCACGATACGCTGGTTTCAAGATCAGCATGGGGATCGCGGACGGGCTGGTGGAAGGCCAATTTCCATCACGGGCGCTCGCTCACGTTGTCGAATGGTGGAAGCTGCACCGTAGCGAATTGGTTGATAACTGGCAACGAGCCAAGCAGCGCCTGCCGCTGCAGACCATCGATCCGCTGGAGTGACCTATGCTTGATGTCGTAGAGGCCGGATACGTTCGCGACTACGTCGTTTGGGTGCGATTTGAGGACGGTACCGAGGGAGAAATTGACTTGGCGGGCGAGCTGTACGGACAAGTGTTCGAACCGCTGCGCGACCTTTCGTACTTCAGGAGCTTCAGAGTTGATCCCGAGCTCGGCACGATCGCTTGGCCGAACGGTGCGGATCTGGCGCCCGAGTTTCTGTACGAGAAAGTGGCCGTCCACACCAAGTAGCTTTGCTGCATCTCGCATGGAAGCGTTGATGAGAATCGCGGCTGAAGGGCGTCTATGGGGTGCGGCGGCTCACCGCCGCTTTGGTGACCACGAGTGAGAAAAGCAGACACTCGCGCAGGTCGGCGCACCGCGCAAGTTACCCGAACTCTTGCCAGCCGTCGCTTTTCGCGCGAGTGGTAGCGATTTTCGCATGTGGTCAACGAAAGCGGCGGCGAGCCGCCGCAGTCCATAAGCGCGTCTACCGCAGCAGCCTTTGGACCGTGCCGCCGCCGAGGGCGAGGGCGGTGGCGAGAATGATCGTGAATAGGACGATCGTCGCGGCGGTGCGCGGGGTGGCGCGCTTCTCGAGGCGGCCCGGGCCGATTTTCGCGGAAATGAGCCAGCCGAGAGTGGCGTCGGCGAGGCCGGCTGCGGCGCCGCCGAGGGCCCACCACTCGAGCGGCGCGCGGCGAGCGACGATCATGCCGAGGGCGAAGTAGATCGCCATCGAACCGATCGCGAAGTTGCGGTAGGCGAAGCCGAATCGCTTCGAGATCGTCGCGGCGATGACGTCGTAGGCAAGGACGATCACGATGCCCGCCGCGATGGTTTGTAGTGCGTGCTGCCGCATGGATCATCATCGTATACTTCCCGGCCGTTTGGTCGATCGCATGAAAGAAACACGAACCAGGAAGCCGCCCGCCGTCGAGGTCTACAAATTCGGCGGCGTCGCCGTCGGATCCGCCGACGCCATTCGGGTGGCGGCGGCACACGTGCGGCGCGCACCGGCGAGATTGATCGTCGTGGTCTCGGCGATGAACGGCATCACCGATTTGCTGCTCCAATCGGCGCAGGCCGCGTTTCGAGATGATCGCGACGCTTACAAAGCGGCCGCCGAGGGGTTCCGGCTCCGCCACGCGGCGCTTATCCCGCAGCTCATTTCGACGCCATCGCGCGCCGAGGGGCTGCGGAAGATCATCGACGACTCGGCGGACGAGATGCTCGCGATGACCAGAAGCATCGCCACGTTGCGCGAGCTAACGCCAAGGGCGCAGGACGCTGTCGTCGCCCGAGGCGAGCGCGTGCTGGCTCGGATCTTCACCGAAGTGCTGGCCGAGGAAGGCATTGACGCGGCTTATGTCGACACGCCCGAGGTCATCATCACCGAACGCCGCCTCGGCAGCCTCTGGCCCAACTTCGCCAAATGCGAGCGCGCCGCGAACAAGCACATCGCACCGCTGCTCGAGGCCGGCCGCATCGTGATCATGCCGGGCTACATCGGCAGCGGGCCATCAGGCGAGGTCGTGACCCTCGGGCGCGGCGGCTCCGACTTCGCCGCCGCCATCATCGCGCGCAGCGCCGGTGCCCGCGCCGTCACGCTCTGGAAAGAGGTCGATGGCCTCATGACCGCCGATCCGAAGAGCGTCCCCGTTGCCCGCGTCCTCGCCGAGCTCCACTACCGCGAGGCCGCCGAGCTCGCCTACTACGGCGCCAACATCCTCCATCCGCGCACGATGATCCCGCTCGCCGATCACCGCATTCCGCTCTATGTTCGCAACACGTTCGACGCGACTCTGGCCGGGACGCGCATCGCCGGCGACGTCAAGCCGGGCGAGTATCCGGTCAAGGCCCTCACCGCGATTCACAAGCAGGCCCTGATCTCCATCGAGGGCAGCGGGATGATGGGCGTGCCCGGCGTCGCGGGCCGGGCGTTCACGGCGCTGTCGCAGGCCGGCCATTCCGTGGTCATGATCAGCCAGGCCTCCAGCGAATCGAGCATCTGCTTCGTCGT
>DASQGS010000436.1:0-7116 GCA_035632455.1 Thermoanaerobaculia bacterium
CAGACCATCTGTGTCATTAGAAGAAGCCCGGTAGCCAGCGAAGGATTCATCTTGGCAGCATTGAGGCTCTCGCAAGGAGATCCTTCGCCGTGCTCTACCCCTCCGGGGTGCCGCCGGCTCAGGATGACGTGAGGGCTCACCCTACACATTTTTCCCCGCAGCCGTTACCGTGCCGGCGATGAATGACGATGTGATGCGGCGGCTGGAGGCATTCCTCCGTCCGTACTATCAGGACCTCGACGGCGTCTCGCGATTCGGCGAAGTAGAGCGGATCGCGGCGATCGCGCGCTCGCTCATGCCGTCGCCGTCGCCTGATGAGCAGCGCGATCTCGACTTGCTGCTGTTGTTTCAAGGTCTCCCAGGCTGGCTCGACAGGATGGGCCATAGGACCCGCACACAACTGGCGCTCGGCGGCGCGATCACGGAGGAGGAGTTGCGGCGCACGGCGGCAGCGGTGAAGAGGCTGGATGCGCCGACGACGCCTGCCGAGACAGCAGTCGCCGCGGCCCGCGTCATCGACGCCGCGGGCGTACGCGGCCTCGCAGAGCGCTTCGCACACGCGCGCCGCGAAGGGCTGTCTGTCGTCGAGATCGCGCGCGAGGAGCTGGCGAGGCCGGCCACGATTCCGGAGTGGATGCCCGATGCGGCGGTGCCGCTGATCCGGCAACGGCGCGCGCGACGCGAGGCCATGTGCCGTGCGATCGTGGAGGAGGGGTGAACCAGGTTGGATTGGACGGATCAATCCGATCGGTCTGATCGAGCCTATGGCCGCATCACGCCTGCGCGCTCGTACACTTTGGCCTCGACGAACAGCTCCACGATCGAAGGATCGAGAAGGCCGTCGCTCATCTCCATCCGCAGAATGTCGATGGCCCGTTCGGTGGAGATCGCGCGCTTGTACGGGCGATCGCTGGCGGTGAGGGCGTCGTAGATATCCGAGACCGTCATCATCCGCGACTGGAGCGGGATCTCCGGCGCCGTGAGCCTGCGCGGATAGCCGCGCCCGTTGAGTTTCTCGTGGTGCGCGTAGGCGATGTTCGGAATGTCGACGAGATCCTTCGTCCAAGGGATCTTCTGGAGGAAGTTGTAGGTGTGGGTCACGTGGCTTTCGATCTCTCCGCGCTCGCCGTCGTCGAGGTTGCCTTTGCGGATCGAGAGGATGCGCGCCTCTTCGGTGTTGAGCAGGAGTCGAGTCTCTCCTCGGGGGTCGACGAAATGCCGCTGCGCGAGATGCTGGAGATACTGGAAATCGCCCTCAGGAAGCACCGTCGGCTCGTTCGATTGGGCGATGAACTGGTAGTCCGTCTGCAACCGCTCCATCTGCGCGGCCAGCTCAGCGTCGAGCTCGGCCGAGAATCGCTCGAACCCACCCGGACCATGCTCCAGCAAATGATCGATCTTCCGCTTGTTGTACTCGTTCTCCACCGACTTCAGGAGGAAATCGAAGCGCGCGCGGATCGTATCGAGCTGGAGCGGATAGAGCTTCTTCTCTTTCACCAGCACCTGCTCGCGCACGCCGACTTTGCCGAAATCGTGGAGCAGCGAGGCATAACGGATCTCACGCACTTGGTCCGGCGTGAAGCGGACCTTGCCATACGGGCCCTCGCCGGCCTGATCAATAACCCGAGCCAGCTCGACAGTCAGATCGGCCACGCGGAAAGAATGGCCCGAGGTCGTCGGATCGCGCTGCTCGATCGCAGTAACAGCCGCGGTGACGAAGCCCTCGAACAGCCGTTCGATGGCCTCATAGAGAAGGTTGTTCTCGACGGCCACGGCGGCCTGGCCCGCGAGCGACCGCATGATGTCGATCGCTTCCTGATCGAACGGCACGACCTGCTGGGGCACGGTGGCCGCGGTCAGCTTCGCCGGGGCGCTGGAGCGCCGGCGGTTGATGAGCTGCAGCACGCCGATGATGTCGCCGATGTGATTCGTCATCGGGAACACCAGCATCGATTTGGTCAGGTAGCCGTTCTCTTCATCGAAGGTCTGGTTGATCGAATACTCCGCGCCGTCGGGAAGACTGTAGGCGTCGTCGAGGACCAGCGTCTCGCCGGTCATGGCCACGTAGCCCGCGAGGCTCTTCTTGGTGATCGGAAGAAC
This sequence comes from Thermoanaerobaculia bacterium, assembly GCA_035632455.1. Taxonomy (GTDB): domain Bacteria; phylum Acidobacteriota; class Thermoanaerobaculia; order Gp7-AA8; family Gp7-AA8; genus DASQGS01. The sequence continues at coordinate 2,101 of DASQGS010000436.1, forward strand.
GCGCTCTTCGAAATCGACCTGCACGGAGTCGTTCTGGGCCAGCTTCCAGCGCAGCACCTTCCCCTCGCCTGCGATCTCGTCGAGGAGGTAGAGCGACCCGGCATCGGAGCGGGAGAGCTCGCGGGCTTTGCTCAGAATCATGCGCAGCAGCACAGAATGATCGCGAACGGTGGAGAGCGCGATGCCGATCTCGTTGATCTCCTGCAACTGGCGCGTCCGCTCCTGGAGCTGCTTCTCGAGCTGATCGGCGCGCGATTTCTGGTAAAGAAACTGATAGGCCCGTTTGACCGTGGTCAGCAACGCCGCCTGTGATGGTTTCGCCGGCAGGGGCAGATAGACGTCGTCCTCGGTGAGCCATTTCGGGTGGTCTGCGAGCCCGACCCCGACGACCGCGGTGCGCTTGTCGACCGCGAAGCCGCCGTTCTGTCCGGCGATGGCCTCATCGACGAGCACGATGCGAAGGGCGCCGCCGTCCTTGGTCACGCCTCGGGTCACGCCGTCGAGCGTATGGACCGGCTTCGGCACGATGGACTCGCGCCTCAGGGCATCGGCGTAGGGCCCGATGGCGAACGATTCAGGATGGATCAGTGTCAGCGATTGCATGGTGGTTGCCCGGCGCCAACCGCCGTAACGCGCTCATTCTTCCATTCCACAGGCGGGCACGCATACAATGCACAGGCTGAACAAACCGCCCGCCGTTTCCGGCCGCGATCACTGCTGCGAAGTGGTCGCAAACGCGCATTATTGCACCGTTCGGCGGCCACGGGATCGAGAATCTCATCCGCGGAGCGGCTGTTGTCGCTCGGCGATTCTACGACGCACGACCCGATTGCCGAGGAGGAGCGCTTGGCCGCTTACAGCACCGAGACCATCAACCCGAAATACCACGAAGCCCTCACCGGATGGCAGAAGAAGAACTTCCCCGAGCTCGATTTCCTGACCGAGAACTGGCCGAAGTTCTATCCGTCGCAGACCCCGTTCCAGCTCTTCGCGAAGATCGGCAAGCTGGGGTCCGAGCAGATCGTCTTCGGCCGCATGGCCGGGCAGCCGCGATTCGAGCGCGCCGGCGACATGGTGGGCAACATGTTCTACTCGGCGCGCGACATCATTCGCGCCCAGGCCTCGACCGAGCTCGGCTCGATCCAGCAGCACCGCCTCACACTTGAAGAGGCGCCGACCGATCAGATGAAGATGGCCGTGCTCCGCATCATGGCCGAAGAGCTCCGCCACGGGTACCAGATGTTCTGGGTTCTCGATCACGACCACTCATGGAAGAAGCCAGGACATCCGGACATCGCCTCGGAGACGATGGACGAGCTTCTCTCGATGGAGCTCGGCGAGCACGTGCTCGATGCCTTCAACATTCCCTTCAGCAACTTCCTCGACAACGTCGTCTTCGCCACCGTCATCGATCTCGTCGGCAAGTACCAGTTGGAGATGCAGAAGGTCTTCTCGTATGCGCCGATGGCAAGATCGATGGGGCCGATGCTCTCCGAGGAAGGATTTCACATCGGCTCCGGGCGCGGATTCCTCAAGGAGCTCGCCGTCGCCGCGCACACAGACGGCGCCCGCTTTTCGATCGACGACATCCAGCGCACGCTCAACGCCTGGATTCCGCGCGGAGTGGAAATGTTCGGCAATGAGCTCGGAGGCCAGACCGCGGTGACCTTCGGATTCAAAGACCGCAACAATGGCACCGCGCAGGCCGAGTATCACAACGAAGTGCGCGAGGTCGTCGAGCTCGTCAACGTCGCGGTGGTGCAGTCGAAGGTCCGCGACATCGCCGCCCCCGACGCCCGCAGCCTCGTGCGCGAAGTGCAGGACACCGGCGAGAGCATCCGCGGAATCGGGACACGCGATCTGCTCTTCGTCCCCGGCGTCAAGTTCTATCGCAAGCGCGGCCTCGACGAGGTCGTCTACATGCCGTACGACGTCAACGACAATCTCCTCAGTGAGAACGGCCGTCCGATCAGCGGCGAAAAATACCTCGCCTATCTAGCGACGGTCCTGCCCGAGCATTTCCTGGAAACGGCTGAGTTCCAGAAATATCGGGAGGGGTTGCTAGGGCATGAGCAAGCGCAACCAGGAAGTCAGGGCTCGTAGCAACGCGGCCGGAGCCCACGTGTCATTCCGAGTCGCGTAGAGGATCTCGTGCGAGGATCGTGACCGATCGGTCCGATCGGTCCGATCGGTCTGATCGGTGCGACGAATCGCCGCGCAAGATGATCCTTCGCCGTCTACGCGGCTCAGGGATGACGTGCAGACCACTGACCACTGCCACCGTCTGTGCGGCTCACGATGACCTAGGCACCTCGCTCGCCTCCAACTCACGATCCAGGTTCGTCCCCCTCAGCAAGAACACCACCGCGACCGCGGCCAGCACGAGTCCATTCACCGTCAGCGCGATGGTGATCGACCAGCGCTGCGCGACCCAGCCCGCAAGCAGGTTGCCGAGCGGCATGCCTCCTCGGAATGCGAGCATGAAGATCGACATCACCCGGCCCCGCATCTGATCGCTCGTCGTGAGCTGCACCAGCGAGCTGTACATCGAGATCACGCCGACGATGCAGGCCCCGGCCATGAATGCGATGAGCATACTGACCGGTAGCGAGCGCGAGACCGCGAACGCCACCAGCAGGCATGCGAAGACGGCCTGGAACGTCAACGCCAGTCTCCCCTTGTGCGGCACATTGCCGGTCGCGGCCACAACGAGCGCGCCGCTCACCGAGCCGATGCCGTACGCGGTCAGCAACCAGCTATAGCCTTGCGCGCCGAGATGGAAGATCGTCTTCGCCACGACGGGCAGAAACGTGATGATCGGCATGCCGAGAAACGTTCCGGCGAATGCGAGAAACGTCAGGAGCAGTAGCGAAGGACGGCTGGTCACGAAGCGCAGCCCCTCCTTCATCTCGTCCATCATGCCCGCGTCCGTTCGCTCCGAGCTCCGCACCTGCGGCGCACGGATCAGCAGCAAAGCGATGATCACGGCGACGAACGACAGGCCGTTCAACCCGAAGCAGATCGCGGCGCCGAATGCCGTGAGCGCGAAGCCCGCAAGCAGCGGCCCGATCACGCGAGCGAGATTGAACTGCATCGAGTTCATCGCCACGGCGTTCGGGACATCCTCGCGCTTGACCAGAAGCGGCAACAGCGAGATGTACGCCGGGCCGCTGATCGATTGCGCGCTGCCGGTCAGAAACGAGAGCAGGAAGATGTGCCAGATCTTCACCTTGCCGGCCCACACCAGCGCGCCGAGGATGAAGGCGAATGTCATCTGCAGATACTGCGATGACAGCATGATCCGCCGGCGCTCGAAGCGGTCGGCGATGACACCGCCGAACAGCGAGAAGAGCAGCATCGGTCCGGTGGAGAGAAAGCCATCGACACCGAGGAGAAACGCGGAGCCGGTGATCGAGAACACCACCCAGCTCTGCGCCACCGTCTGCATCCAGGTTCCGGTCGTCGACGTGAAGGCGCCGAACCAAAGAAGGCGGAAGTCGCGATAGTGGAGAGCGCTGAATGTCTTGGCAAGGCGGCCGCGCGGCTGCTGCTCCGCGGCCAACTCCGATTCCAGACTCTCCTCTTCCGGCAGCGAAGCGCTCATCGCGCCGAAGTGTAACCCGCTGGCGAAGGTAGAAGGCAGAAACAGAAGTGGGGATACGCAATCAGTCGTGGTCAGTGGTCAGTGGTCAGTTCGTTTACACTCGCCGGGCAACATCGGGAGACGAGGAGCCTTGGAACGAATCGCGGCGGCGCAGGCCGACTCCGACTTCATTCACGCCGGCACGGGAGCGTTCCGGCGCTTGAACGTAGCGATGTTCGCCGCGGCGTTCAGCACGTTCGCATTGATCTACTGCGTGCAGCCGCTGATGCCGCTGTTGGCGACGTCGTTCTCGGTCACGCCGGCGGTCAGCAGCCTGGCGCTTTCGATGAACACGGCGGCGCTCGGCATCGCCATTGTGTTCGCCGGAATCGTCTCCGAGGTGTGGGGACGCAGGCCGGTCATGACCGTCTCGCTGATCGCCTCGGCGCTGCTGACGCTGGGAACAGCGGTGGCTCCCGACTGGCACACGCTCCTGCTCACACGCGCGCTCGCCGGGCTCGCTCTGAGCGGAGTGCCCGCGGTCGCTGTCGCCTATGTGACCGAGGAGGTCGACCCGCGGGCCGGCGGCCTTGCCATGGGGCTCTATGTCGCGGGGACGGCGTTTGGCGGCATGACCGGGCGACTCCTCGCCGGAGTCCTCGCGGACTTTCTCTCGTGGCGCTGGGCGATCGCCGGGATCGGCGCGCTCTCCCTCGGAGCGAGCATTCTGTTCCGGGCGCTGCTTCCTCCCTCGCGCCACTTCACGCCGAGGGAGCCGCGGCTTTCGCTGCTGGGTGAAAGCCTGCGCAGCCATCTGACCGAACGCGGAATGCTCTCGCTCTTCCTGGCCGGCTTCCTGCTGATGGGCTCCTTCGTCTCGGTCTACAACTACATCGGCTTCCGGCTCCTCGCGCCTCCGTACCGGCTCAGTCACGCCGCCGTCGGGCTCATCTTCGTCATCTACCTGATCGGCATGATCGCCTCGGCGTGGTCGGGCCCGCTCGCCGCGCGCCTCGGGTCACACAACGTTCTCTGGACCATGGTCGTGGTCATGCTTGCTGGCCTGGTGATCACCATCGCGAGTCCGCTTCCGATCGTGATCCTCGGAGTTGCTGTCATGACCTTCGGCTTCTTCGGCGGCCACACGATCCTGAGCGCCTGGATCGGCCGCCGGGCCACGAGAGCCAAGGCCCTCGCTTCATCGCTCTACCTTCTCTTCTTCTATGCCGGATCGAGCATCGCCGGCACGCTGACGGGACGCTTCTGGAGCGCGGCGGGCTGGAACGGCGTGTCGGCCGCCGTCGGAGTGCTCTTGCTGATGGCGCTCTTCGTCGCCCTCGGCCTCCGCAGAGTTTGAGCTATGGACTGCGGCGGCAAGGCCGCTGCTTTTCGGGGCAAGAACGCAAGCTCTGCCGGTCGCATCAAGAAGTGGC
>DASQGS010000437.1:0-8250 GCA_035632455.1 Thermoanaerobaculia bacterium
CCTCGCGAGAACCGCGATCCTGGATGACACGCCGCCCTCACGCCAACCGTCCCGGCTCGCACCGAAATCCTCTACAATTTCCGCCCATGCGAAAGCTTGCGTTCGTTGTTGTTCTCTTCCTCTGCGCCCTCTCCGCCTTCGCGCAGCAGCGCGACTTCAGCAAAGTCGAGGTCAAGGCCCAGAAGGTCGCCGGCACGGTCTACATGCTGACCGGATCCGGCGGCAACATCGGCGTCTCGGTCGGCGAGGACGGCATCGTCATCGTCGACGACCAATTCGCCCCGCTCGCCCCGAAGATCAAGGAAGCGCTCAAGGGCATCACCGACAAGCCCATCAAATTTGTGCTGAACACCCACTACCACGGCGATCACACCGGCGGCAACGAGGTCTTCGGCCGCGAGGCCCCGATCATCGCCCAGACAAACGTCCGCAAGCGCCTGGCCAGCGGCAGCACGGCCCTCGGCAATACGACCCCGCCGGCCCCGAAGGCGGCTCTGCCGGTCGTAACGTTCGACGATAAAGTCACAGTCCACTTGAACGGCGAGGACATCCGGGCCATCCACTACCCGAACGGCCACACCGACGGCGACGCCGTGATCTTCTTCACCCAGTCGAACGTCGTCCACATGGGAGACGACTTCTTCAACGGCCTCTACCCCTTCATCGACATCGACAACGGCGGCAGCGTCAAAGGCATGATCGCCGGAGTCCGCAAAGTCCTCGCCGCCGTCCCCGACGACGTCAAAGTCATCCCCGGCCACGGCCCCCTCTCCGACAAAGCCGGCCTCCGCGCCTTCGTCGAAATGCTCGAAGGCACCTCAGCCGCGGTGGAGAAGGGCATCAAGGAAGGCCAGACGGTCGAGCAGCTCAAACAAGCCAAGGTCCTGGCCAATTGGGATTCCTGGTCCAGCGGTTTCATCAATTTGGATGGGTTCGTGGCGGCGTTGTATAGGGATTTGAGCCGCAAGTAGGGGCGCCCGGCTGTGCGCCCGCGACTCGGGTCTTTCAAAGGCGCACTCCGGAGGAGTGCTGGCGAATAGCCGGTGATGCGCGTAGACGCACCACCGGTTTTGCGAAATGCCGCCCAATGTCCAGCCGGCGCCCCGGCAGGGGCGCAGGAGCATCGAGACGAGAACGAAGATCAGAGCGCCCGAAGGTTGTAGGGGCGCACAGCTGGTCAGCCCCCCAAATTGGAAGGGGTCATGGGTCATTTTGACTGACCCGTGACCCCACAACGCGGGCTGCACGCGGTCGTGCGTGATGGTTCGACAGAATCGGTCGGCCGGCATGTCGCACCGAGTCAGTGTGGAGGCTCGGCGTACGCTACCCAATCAGCATCGGCGGAACACTCGGTTAACAACCCTTGTTGAGCGACCCGCACGTGCATTCGGATCGTTGCGAGGCCGGATAACTAGGAGTTATCGAACCTCTGGGCCAATCTACCGAGCCCGCTTTCTTATTGGAGTGACGCCAGAGTAACATTCCCTACCCACCTCGGGGCAGGAGCGTAAATATTTTTGCCATCCCACTTTCTCACCATCCACGGCCACTTCTACCAGCCGCCTCGCGAGAATCCGTGGCTCGAGGCGGTCGAGACTCAGGACTCCGCGGCGCCGTATCATGATTGGAATCAGCGGATTACGGCGGAGTGCTATGGGCCGAATGCTTCGGCTCGGATCCTGGATTCTCGCGATCGGATCGTGAAGATCGTCAATAACTATGCCTCCCTCAGCTTCAACTTCGGGCCGACGCTGCTGAGTTGGATGAAGAGCGAGGCCGCCTCGGAGTACGCCGCGATCCTGGAGGCGGACCGGATGTCGGTGGAGCGGTTCGGCGGCCATGGGTCGGCGATCGCGCAGGCTTACAACCACATCATCATGCCGCTGGCCTCGGAGCGGGATCAGCGGACGCAGGTGCGGTGGGGGATCCGCGATTTTGTCCGCCGGTTCGGACGGCGGCCCGAGGGGATGTGGCTGCCGGAGACGGCGGTCGACGTCGCTTCGCTCGAGGCGTTGGCAGCCGAGGGGATCGGGTTCACGATCCTGGAGCCGCATCAGATCCGGCGGTTTCGCGCGATCGGGAGCGCGGAGTGGATCGATGCCAACGGTGGCGTCGACATCACGCGGCCTTATCTCTGCAAGCTGCCCTCGGGGCGATCGATCGAGCTGTTTGTCTATGACGGCTCGATCTCGCGAGGCGTAGCGTTCGAGCACCTGCTGGTCCGCGGCGAGAATTTCGCGAGCCGGCTGCTCGGGGCGTTCTCGAATCAGCGCGATGATGCCCAGATCGTCAACATTGCCACGGACGGCGAGACTTACGGCCACCATCATCGCTATGGCGAGATGGGCCTGGCGTTCGCCGTCGAGTGCATCAATGCCGGCGGCTCGGCCCAGATCGTGAGCTACGGGAAGTTCCTCGAGCTCCATCCTCCGGATCATGAAGCGGAGATCGTGGAGAACACGTCGTGGAGTTGTGCGCATGGCATCGAGCGGTGGCGGAGCGATTGCGGGTGCAGCACGCACGCCGAGGCGGGATGGAACCAGCGGTGGCGCGCGCCGTTGCGGGCGGCGCTGGACTGGCTTCGCGATCAGGCCGCGGCGATTTTCGAGCATGCGGCGGCGGGGCTGCTGCACGATCCGTGGGACGCGCGCGATGACTACATCGATGTCGTCCTCGATCGCTCCGACGATCGCGTCAACGCCTTCCTGTTGAAGCACGGCACGCGCGGAAGCGGCGACGAGTCGCCGCAGCAGGCGGCCATCGACACGCGCATCCTCGAGCTCCTGGAGATGCAGCGCAACGCGATGCTGATGTACACGTCGTGCGGCTGGTTCTTCAACGACATCTCGGGCATCGAGACGGTGCAAGTGCTGCACTACGCCGGCCGGGTGTTGCAGCTCGCAGAGCGCGTCTCGGGCCTGACGCTGACGCCGGAGTTTCTGACGCGCGTCGCCGAGGCGAAGAGCAATCTGCCGGAGAAGGGCGATGCCCGGCAGATCTACGAGCGCGAGGTCGTGCCGACGATGATCGATCTCGGACGCGTGGCTGCGCACTATGCCGCCGCGTCGCTGTTCGATCACGCCGCCGCCGAGGGGCGCGTCTACTGTTACACCATCGAGCAGCGCGACTTCGAGACGGTGCGATCGGGCCGCGCGAAGATGGCCATCGGATCGATCACGATCACCTCGATCATCACGCGGGAATCGGCGGCGTTCGATTTCGCGGTGCTCCACATCGGCGAGACCGAGCTGACCGGCGGTGTGCGTCCAGCGTCGTCGCCCGAGGCATACGAATTACTCAAAGAGCAGCTCGCGAATGGGCTGCGAAGCGACGGCATCCCGAGCGTGATCCGCGTGCTCGATCACGCCTTCGTCGGGTCGCCGGTTGCGATCCGCTCGCTTTTTCGCGATGAGCAGCGGCGCATCCTGACCCTCCTCTGCGACGCCACGCTGGCCGAGGCCGAGTCCACGTTCCGCCAGCTCCACGAGCGTTACGATCCGCTGATGCGCTTCCATTCGAGCCTCGGCGTTCCGCTTCCGCAAGTGCTGCAGACCGCCGCGGCGTTCGATCTGAACACGCAGATTCGCAAGGCGCTGCTGAGCGAAGAAGTCCCGCTGGCGCAGCTCGAGCCATTGCTCCGCGAGGCGCGGTCGGAAGGTGTGAGCCTCGACGACACCACGCGCCTCGCGCTGCGCAACGCGCTAGTGAAGCTCTCGTCTGCGCTCCGGCAGAAGCCGGACGACGCCGATCTGCTCGACACTCTTTGTGCGATCGTCACGCTCTTGCGATCGACGCAGGTTGCGGTTGATTTGCGCGCGCCGCAGAACGATTACTACCGGATGAAGCAAGCGGTCCGGCCGCAAGTCGCGGCGCATGCCAGCAACGGCTCGCCGTCGGCGATGGAGTGGTTGAACCGGTTCGATGCGCTCGGCGAGTCGCTGTCCTTTTCCCCTGAGGCGCCGCCCGAGGCGTCCTCCGAGGCGCCCCCGGAAGCGAAAGGCTAAGGATCATGACCGGGCCGACTTCCGCAGGAAACTGCGAACGCTTCGCCGGAATCCTGCTCCATCCGACGTCACTGCCGGGACGCTACGGGATCGGCGACCTCGGCGACGAGCTCACGGCCTTCCTCGATTGGGCGGCGAGCGCCGGCATGAAGATCTGGCAGGTGCTGCCGCTGAATCCGACGGGCTTCGGAAACTCGCCGTACGGATGTCTTTCGTCATTCGCCGGAAATCCGCTGCTGATCTCGCCGCAGCGGCTCTTGCACGAGGGACTGTTGCCATACCACGTGATTGAGAACGTGCCGTCATTTCCGGACGATCACGTCGATTTCGATGCGGTCGCGGCGTTCAAAGACAATTTGCTGCGCGTCTCATTTGCGCATTTCGAGGCCACGGCACATGACGACTTGCGCCGCGCGCTCGCGGACTTCGTCGCCGCGGACGCGCAGCAAGGCTGGCTCGACGACTGGACGTTGTTCATGGCACTGAAGCAGCGCCTCGGCGATGCGAAGTGGTCGGGATGGGAGCCGTCGCTCGCACGTCGCGCGCCGGAGGCGATGGCATTGGCCCGGAACGAGCTGGCGGATGAGATCCGCTTCCAGCAATACGTGCAGTGGCTTTTCTTCCGCCAGTGGCGCGCGGTCCGCGATGCGGCGCGGAGCCGCGGCATTCTGATCATGGGGGATGTCCCGATCTATGTCGCGGAAGACAGCGCCGATGTGTGGGCCGCCCGCGAGCTTTTCCAGCTCGACGAGAACGGCGCGCCGGCGATCGTGGCCGGAGTTCCCCCCGACTACTTCAGCGCGACAGGACAACGATGGGGCAATCCGCTCTATCGCTGGGACTTGATGCGCGAGGACGGCTACCGCTGGTGGATCGAGCGGATCAGGGCGAACCTGCGCCTCGCGGATGTGATTCGCCTCGATCACTTCCGCGGGTTCTCGGCGTATTGGGAGATTCCGGCGACCGAACCCACGGCGATCCACGGGCGCTGGGTGCCCGGGCCGGGATTGGAATTGTTCAAAGCAATTGGCACCGCGCTCGGCGGCATCCCACTCGTCGCCGAGGATCTCGGATTCATTACCCAGGAAGTGCATGACCTTCGCCGCACAATCGGCGTTCCGGGGATGAAGATTCTGCAATTCGGTTTCAGCGAGATCGACAGTCCTCACCTGCCGCATCGCTACGATCCGGCAACCGTGGCTTATACCGGCACGCACGACAACGACACGGCCCGCGGCTGGTTCGCGAGCGCGCCGGCGCCGGAGCGCTATTACGCGCAGACTTACTTCGGCTCTGACGGCACGGCGATCGAGTGGCCGATGATCCGCGCCGTCTACACGTCGGTGGCCCAGACGGCGATCGTCCCGGTCCAGGACATCCTCGGCCTCGGCTCGGAGGCGCGCATGAACAGGCCGGGCAACAGCAAGGACAACTGGAGCTGGCGCTATCCCGCGGGCGCCCTAACAAGCGGCGCCGCAGAGACGTTGCGAAGCCTTGCGGAGGTGAGCGGGAGGCTGTGAGGAAGGCAGAAAGCAGAAGGCAGAAAGCAGAAGTGGAGTAGCGTGATGGAGATGCGCGATTTGCCGACGAAGAGTGAATGCCACAACCTTGCGAAGAACTCTCTGCGCCCTCTGCGTCTCGGCCGGTGAAATGCTTTTTGGGGGAACTGGCGGCAAAGAAACATTCAACGCAGAGACGCAGAGGTCGCAGAGAAATTCTCGTGAGGTCAACGTCCGCGTCCAAACGAGCTGTGTCATTAGAGGCGGTGTGGACGGCGAAGGATCTCTAAATCGCAGGGCCCAGTCTGGGCACGTTCTCCTCCGCGAGAGAAAAGGCATATCACCACAGAGACACAGAGGTCACTGAGAGGTACTCGCGCTTCCAGGATTTCTCTGTGTCCTCAGTGCCTCTGTGGTGGATGCCTTTTCATCCCCACGCCAGACGCCGAACCTGTCATTTTTGAGAGTTTGAGTTCCTTCGCTGTCTAATGCGTGTATTCTGAACGGCAATGCAAACGCCGCGCGAGTTGCTCGAGACGCAGATCCGGGAGTGGGAGGGGCGCGGTTTCTTCGGCGTCGCGATTGCCGAAGAGCTGCTCGCGGATGTGCAGGCCCAATACGGCGCCGAGGCCGGAGAGCAGCGTGCAGAGCCACGTCTGAGCGTTGGAATCTGGATTCTCCTGTCGCTCGGGACTGTGGCGCTTGCCGCGGCCGTTGGCGTCTGGTTCGCACGAGAATGGGGCGAGTGGCCGCACCTGCTCCGCGTGGGCCTGGCCCTGGCCGTGCCGGCGGCCTTTGGATTCCTCGGCATCTACTTTCTGCGGCCGGCGGCAAAGAGCTTCCCGGCACTCGGTCGTGTCTGCTTCACTCTCGCCGGCGTGGCCTTGCTCTCCGTCACCTATCTCCTCGCGACGATGTACGACATGCATCCGCGACATGCGATCATGACGTTCATCGAAGCAGCGGTATTGATCGCCGTTTCGATGCTCATCGACTCAGCCCTTCTTCTCTGGGTCGGCCTGATGGCGCTGACGATGGGATTCAGTTTCGAGGCCACGACGTCATGGGGCGGCTGGGCGTCTCTGGAGCGCCCGATTCCCTTCGTCGGATTCGGGCTCTTCATCGTAGCCGGCGGAATTCTCGTGCGGAGCTGGTACCGGCGCCTCGGTGGACACGTGGTCATTCTCGGAGCGCTCCAAGCTTTCCTCGCACTCTTCGCGATCGCACTTGAGCACTCGTCGTATCCGCGCGCCGGCGAGTCGACGGTTCAAATGTGGATCACGCTCTTCCTTCCGTTCCTGATCGCACTCGCAGTCATCGGGTACGGATGGGCGAAGCGCAAAGCGGCATTCGAACGGGCATTGTTTCTGCCGTTCCTTTCATTACTCCTTCTCGTCGCCCTCGCTTCGCTTTGGCCGGAGCGATGGTATGAGCGCTCCTGGGTCGATACCACGCTCTTTACGCTGGCAACGCTCGCAGGAGCCTATATCGGCGTGGTCATGCGCTCGCCCGGACTCATCAACGTGTCCGTTGTGTTCTTCGCCATCGACGTCTTTACGCGCTTCGTCGAATGGTTCTGGGATGTAATGCCGGGGTTCATTTTCTTTGGATTGATGGGGGCGCTGCTGATCGTGGGAGGCATTGTCCTTGAGCGTGTTCGCCGGGCGTTGGTGAAAAGCGCGGTGCCGGCATGAACGCGCGACGTCTCCTTTGGGCTCTTACGCTGGCGATCCCGTTGCTGCTCGCGTGGATCGTCGTGGCCGGGGAGATCAATCGTCACGCCGATCGCTCAGCAGGAGTACACGTGCTGGTGAAGGCCGACCGCGTCGACGAGACAGCGTTCAGCGCGCCAAGACTCACTATGCACGACCCGTTGCTCGAGTCCCGGCCTGTCGAATCAGGGTTCCATGCAGGGCAGGATGTCTTTCTGCGATACGACAACAAAGAGGGTCAATGGGTCTTCGATAAAGCCCGACCGAAGACCGGCGAACCGGTCTGGTCAGCGGCGGCGATCGATGTTCCAGCGCGCGTCGTCATCGAGCGTGCAGGGGCGCTTACGGCAGAGCCGCTCTTACCGGACGAATTCGCCATTTCGCGTGCCACTATGGCCCGGCTCAAGCGCGAGACAATGCTCGATCTCACACTGCACAAGGGAGCGCTTGGTACCGTCTGGGTCTCAGACGCGTTCGAGTCGGCGCTTCCGCTTGGCAAAGTTGTCGCGATCCTCCCACCGCGAGAAGGGGAATCACCGGTGCTTGTCGTCGACGTCCCAGCCAGTGTCGCAGGTTGGTCCTACGTTCCCGGTAAGAGCACTGGGTGGATCGCCCAAATCGACGAGGGTCAGATCGGGATCTCAAAGGACTTCGACGGCCAGCCGCTGGACGCGGTCGCTCTGCCCCAGGGAATCGCCGTCGCGATGCGACCGAGCTCGCGGAGTCTCGCCATGGCAGGCGAATCGGCGGAGCGGTTCGCGATCCGATTCGGGGATCGCGTCGCCTCTTATCAGGGAGAGTTTCACGTGTTCGATGATGATGGCTCGTTCTGGAGCGTTCAGTCCCTTCCGTTTCCGAGCGGCCTGCAGAAGAGGCTGATCAAGCGAAGTATCGAGGGCGTAGTGCGGAACGAGATTGCAGTCGATGGCCAAATCGGCGGCGCAGCGAGCGACACGTTTCTCATCAACGACGGTTACGAGGTCCACCGCTACGCGATCGACGGATCGAAGGCGGTATTGAAGGACTCGTGGACCA
>DASQGS010000438.1:0-9053 GCA_035632455.1 Thermoanaerobaculia bacterium
CACGGTGTAGGAAGTATTCGGGCCGTTCATGACGCCGGTCGGCAGATTGACGTTGGCGTCGCCGATGGCCTTCGTGACCTCATCAATGCCGATGCCGCGCGAGGCGAGCTGCCTCGGATCGAGTTGGACCCGAACGGCGAACTTCTGGGCGCCGTAGACACCGACCTGCGCCACGCCCGGGACCATGGAGATCCGCTGCGCCAACATCGTCTCGCCGTACTCATCGAGTTGATTGAGCGGCATGGTGTCCGAGGTGAGGGCGAGGAAGAAGACCGGCTGGTCGGCGGGATTGACCTTGTTGTAGGAAGGAGGCGCCGGCATGTTCGGCGGCAACTGGCGCGCGGCGGCGGCGATCGCCGACTGTACGTCCTGCGCCGCGGCGTCGATGTTGCGGCTGAGGTTGAATTGCAGCGTGATCGAGGTCGATCCGAGGTAGCTGGCCGAGGTCATGGAATCGAGCCCGGCGATGGTCGAGAACTGCCGCTCCAGCGGCGTGGCCACAGCGGAAGCCATCGTCTCCGGACTCGCGCCCGGAAGGGACGCGTTGACGTTGATCGTCGGAAAGTCGACGTTCGGCAGATCGCTGACCGGAAGCTTCCGGTAGGCCATGACGCCGAACAGCAGAATCGCGATCATGACCAGGATCGTCATGACAGGACGGCGGATGAAGATGGCTGCGATGTTCATGTGTGAACTCTCGGCGCTGTTAAACGACGGCTCGTGTAATCTAGGTGAATAGAAGGTCTATGGGACTTATGGGACTTATGGGACCTATGTCTCTGTGACCTCTGTGTCTCTGTGGTAATGCCTTTTTTCACCACAGAGGCACAGAGTACACAGAGATGAATGACCAATCTTCGCAAGGCCACTTCTGCCTTCTGCTTTCTGCCTTCTGCCTTTCACGCTTTTCCCTTCACCAGCACATGGCTCTTCTGCGACAGACGCAACTGTCCGTCCGTGACGACGGTCTCGCCGGGCTTCAGGCCGCGATCGACGATCGTTTGCTGATCGATTGTCATGGCCACGGAAACAGGGCGCATTTCGACTGCGTTTCCTTCCTTGACCACATAGACGTACTGCCCCCGCTGGCCGGTCTGGATGGCCTGCGCCGGCACGACGAGGGCGCCGTCGCGCTTGCCGACGCGCAACGCCACGTTGACGAACTGTCCCGGCCACAGCTTGCGGTCGTGATTGTCGAAGGTGCCTTTGAGGCTGATCGTGCCGGTCGTGGCATCGACGGCGTTGTCGATGAACGAGAGCTTGCCGGTGGCCAGCGGCGTGGTGCCGTCTTTCGTGCTGACCGCAACCGGCAAGTCGCTCAGGCTGCGCTGGGCGCGGACCTGATCGAGGTTGGTCTCTGGAATCGAGAATTGGACGTAAACCGGGGCGACCTGATTGATGGTCACGAGCGGGACGTCGTTCGGCTTGACGAGGTTTCCGGCGTGGACCATGAGATCTCCGGTGCGGCCGTCCATCGGTGCGCGAATCTCGCAATAGGAAAGCTGAAGCCTGGCGTTGTCGAGCGCCGCTCGATCGGCGGCGACCGTCGCGCGTGCCACTTCAGCCGCGGCCGTGAATTTGTCGTAGTCCTGCTTCGTGACGAAATCGCTCTTGACCAGCGTTTGATACCGCAGCGCGTCAGCCTCTGCGTTGCGCAATTGTGCTTCGTCGCGCGCCAGGTTCGCCTCGGCCTGCGCGACCATGGCCTTGTACGGCCTCGGGTCGATGGTGAAGATCAGCGCGCCTTTGCGGACCTCATCGCCTTCACGAAACCCGACTCGCTCCAATTGTCCGCCTGCAAGAGCCTTCACGGCGACGTTCGACATCGGCTGCACGGTGCCGATGGCACGGATCTCGATCGGAATGTCTTTCTGCGCCACAGTCGCCACCGTGACAGGCACCGCCTCGTCGACGGGCTTCGGCTTATCGGGCCCGCAGGCAGCGAGAAGGAGGGCAGTAAATGCAGCAATCGGTATGAATCGTTTCATTATGTCCCCAGCGTCCCCGTATCATGCGCCAACTGCGCGATGGCGAGAAACCAGTCGGCGCGGCTCTGGACCTCCTGGGCGCGCGCGCTCTCGAGAGCGGCCTGCGCGGTCAGGAGATCGAGAATGCCGCCGACACCTTCCTTGTAGCGTCCCTGCGCCACGTCGTATGACTGAACAGCGCTTGCCAGGAGATCCCGGCTGGTCTTGAGGCGCTGGCTCGCGGTCTTGAGCGCGTAATAGCTCGTCCAGACCTGCAATGCGATCTGATTCGCCGTGCTGGTCACTTGCTCGTTCGCGACGTCGGCTTCGAGTTTGGCTTCGCGTAAGTCCCATGTGTTGCGGAATCCGGTGAAGAGCGGCATCTTGAACAGCACGGACGCCGACCAGTTGTTGATGAACGGAACACTCCCCGAGGAGCCATAGTAGGTGCGATTCAGATTCGCGTTGAGGGAGATGCTCGGCAGCGCTTGCGCGCGGACCTCGTTGACGCGGCTTCTCGCGCGGAGAGCCTGGGCCCGCGCGGCGGCGAGGTCGGGGCGCTCGTTTTGAGCGCGCGTCAGCAGCGTCTCGACCGCGTCCTCGACCGCCTGGGTCGTCACGCCGGCGGGAAGGAGGCCGATCTCGAAGCGCGTCGACGGCGGGTATCCCAGCGCCGCGGCGAGCGAGCCGCGCAGTGTCTCGGCCGCGCCCTCGAAGGTCTCGCGATTCAGCTCGCCCTGCGACAGCGCAGTGCGTGCTTGCAGGACGTCCGCAATCGTGGCGACGCCGGCGTCATGCCGTCCCTCGGCGACGGAGAGGTTGGTGCGCAGCTCCCGCATCGTCGCCTCCTGGGCGTCGAGTAGCGCCTTGGCGTTGAGGTACTGAAAATACGCCTGCTCCACTTGCAGCACGACGTTCTGAATCGCGGCGTTGTGGAGCAGATCGGCGGTGATCAGATTCTGCCGCGCCTCTTCGACCTGCGAAGCGCGGCCGCCGAAGTCGAAAAGGATGTAGGTCAGGAGGAACGTCGGTCCGTACGTGGTCTGCTCGAAGACGCTCCTCCCGCCCGGAGCAGCCTGCTTCTGGCGCAGCACCTGGCCGCTCAGATCGAGCTCCGGATAATAAGCCGAGCGCCGGCTCCCGAGCGTCGCCTCCGCCTCACGCGCCTGCAACCACGCGATGCGAGTGGTGGGGTTGTTCTGCAACGCGACGTCGATGAGCTGCTCCAGCGTCGCCGTGCTCCCCGCTCCATGCCATGGCGGAAGCTCCGGCGCCTTCGCCTGCGATGCCGGCGCGGTGGCGTTGGCGGTTGGCTTCCACGGAACCGCAGGCGAGGGCGACGTCGACGGCGCCTCGGCTTTCGGCACGAGACGATCGGGATCGAAGCGGTCCCAAGTCGCGCTCGAAGCACAGGCGAGCGATAGCGCCGCCAGCGCCGGCGCGAGCAGCATGCGCGCAGTGCGAGCCGCGAACCGGGACCAGCGCCGGCGTCTCATGCGCGCCTCCCCCGCTTGATGTGTGGCTGGGCCGCAGCGTCGCCACGGGCAATCGCAGTGCCCGAGACCTTCGCAATCAGCGCCCGCGCTCGCGTCGCCCGCTTGGCGGGCTTCTCGGCGGCAAAGCCTCGGAGAAAAACCTCGGTGATCAGATCGGCGTCCTCCTCGACGGGAGATTGTCCTGTGGCCAGCAACCGGTGATTCATCATCGCGATGTTCGATTCGACGAACATGGCCGCTGCCTTCTGGGCCGGCACCTCGCGAAACAGCCTCGCTTCGATGCCGTCCGCGATCACGCCCTCAGCGCCGGCCACGAGCTCCTTGTAGCGGCCGGCCTTGTAGCGGCTGCCCTGCACGCGCACGACCGCGCGTTCGTACAGAAGCACTCGAAAGAGATCGCGCCGCTCGTCGAAAAACGCGAGGTAGCACTGAGCCCATGCCCGCAGCTTGCGATCCGGAGGCAGGTCTGAATCGACGACGCCCGCCATCTTCGTCATCAGCGGCGCGAAGACCGCTTCCTTGACCGCATCGAGCAACTCCTGCTTGTCGCGATAGTGGAGATAGACCGTGCCCTTGGCGATCCCCACCTCCTGCGCCACGCGCTCCATGGTGACGCTCTGCAGCCCCTCGCGGCAGAGGAGTTGGATGACTGCTTCCTGAATGCTCTGGCGTTTGTGCGACTGCCAGAGAGTCGGAGCGGTGACGGCGAGGGAGTGTTCAGCCATGAATGACCGAGCGGTCATTCTAGGGCCTTCGCGGTCATTCGTGGTTACGAAGCTGTGAAGGCGGGTGACGGAGCTCTTGCGGGTTCGGCCACTGCTTCAGAACGCGTTGAGGATGTACTCGAGCGGATTTACCGGCACGTTGTTCAGGCGCACCTCGTAGTGCAGGTGCGGGCCCGTGGAGCGGCCGGTGGAGCCGACATAGGCGATGATGTCGCCTCGCTTCACGCGCTGGCCCGGGCGGGCAGCGAACGACGAGAGGTGTCCGTAGCGCGTCGAATAGCCGTTGCCATGGGAGACGTAGATCACGTTCCCGTATCCGTTCGCCCACTCCGATTTCACGACGATCCCATCCGCGGGCGAGCGCACCGGCTGTCCGACGGCCGACGAGATATCGATCGCCGCGTGCGTTCCCTTCTCACCGGTGAACGGATCGGAGCGGCCGCCGAAACCATCCGTCAGGATGCCGCGGACCGGTGCGATCGACGGGGTCGAAGAGAGCATCTCTCTCTGCGCTTCGAACTTCTGTTGGAGCACGGAGAGATCCTTCTCCAGGCGGTGGGAGCGGAAGCTCATCTTGTCGACATCGTCGCGATAAGGGCTGACGCCGGTGAGGTTGTCGCTCTGCCGCACGCCGCCGACGCCGCCCTGGCTGCCTTCATCCAGAGTCGTGATCCCGGCGATGATGGCGAGGTTGCGGGTCTTCGTCTCTACGGACTGGAGCTCGGTACGAAGCGATTCCACGGACTTGCTGAACTGCTCGTTTGCCGTCTGCAGCTCCCGGTTCTCGCGCTGAAGCTTGGTCAGCTCATGCGTCTGGGACAGCGAGGTGAAGTACTGGACCGAGAAGAACGTGGAAAGACAGAGTGAAGAAGTGACCAGCGAAACGATCGAGAAGAGAACGCGATGCGATACTTTCAACTTCCGGAATTTGGCCCGCGCATGCGGGACAAAGATGATCGTCGAATACCGCTTGTCCATTCTTACTCCCTCAGCGCGTGACGATGGAGCTGTACCGCAAGTGGGGCGTATTCTATGTAACGGTGGTGGAGAGTCAACGAAAAATTCGTCGCCGACTGATCGATTTTGGTAACTACTTTTGCAATCTTAGCAGAATCAAGCAGTTGCGATAAGTAGTGGCAGCACAATGAGTTCCGGCTCGGAAATATGGTGTAATCGCATATTCCAGAGCAGCGAGACTGGCGTCGCGCGCATCACTTACAATAACTGTGGGAGCCGGACTGACCAATGTTTGTGCGGTTCCAAAGGGTCGTCCACTGATCCGCCCTGGATCACTTTCTGCCCGCATAAATCGAGTTCGAATACCGAGACCCTCTCACTCGCGATCGACGTAGCTCGACCTCGCCATCACCATCAGATTCCGGTTCTTCGGAATCTCGACGTCGATCAAGTGCACGCCGCTGACCTTCGTTGGCGGCTTGCGCACTTCGAGCTCGTAGTGGCCGGTCAGCGTTTTCTGAAGGCGGTCGATGGCGAGTTGCGGGAAGCGAAACGTCGTCTCGTAGAAGCCGCCGGTGTCGTCGGCGACTTTGCTGAGTCCGACCGCGAGCGTATGGGCATCAGCTTCGGTGAAGTCCATGGAGAACACCGACACGCGCGCCGACTCGAGCGCCCGTTTCGCCGCCGGGTACTCGTGGGTCATGCGCACGCCGGTCGCGCCGTATCGCCCGAGGCCCCAGCCGAAAAGGATCAGCGACTTGGGCCCGGGAATCGGCCGCAGAGCATTGGCCAGAACGATGAATCCCTTTTCCACCGTGGACGTGGCGCGAAGCTCGTCTGGTTTGAGATGCGAGGCCAGCGACGGCATCGGCACGGCCTGCGGACGGTTGGGCTCGTCGGTCAAGAGCGCAGAGCGGATGGCTTCGCTGATCCGGCTCTTGTTGTCGCTGAAATCGAGGCGGAATTTGAGATGCGAGTCGTACGAGAGCACGGCAACGCGGTCGTCGGGATCGAGCGACTCGATGAGCTGGTCGGCGTAGCTCAACACCTTCATCTGCCCACCGATCCTCACCTTCTCGCGCCCAAAGTCAGTCTGGAAGAAGAAGACCAGCAATCGCCCGCGCGGTGCGGGGACATCGAGCGACGCGCTCGCCTCCGGCTGCGGCCTGTCGATGCCTGCGACCTCGCGCCCGACCGCGGTTTCCGGAATCCACTCGAGCGACTCGATCGTCGCTGGCACGCCGTCGATCTTCACCAGGAAGTCCGCCGGAGTCAGGTTCAGGACCGGCTCTCCGTTGGCCTGAGTCACGCGAGCATCGATGATGATGCGCTCGACAGTGATCTTCTCCTGCGAACGGAAGTCCTGCGCAATCAGGGGCAAGGGCAAGATCGCGAGTGCAACAAGCGTACGCATGACGGCCAGCATAACGCCGCAACCGGAGAGCGAGGTTACAGTTTGGCCAAGAGCGCCGGCTCGTCGCCGTAGCCGTAGTCGTTGCTTCGCCGTCCTCGTTGCCGTTGCCGCTGGCGTCGCCGTCGCCGTCGCCGGACCTTGACGTTGACTTGCATTGCCACTCGCCGTCGACCGAGAGAGTCAAATTCAAAGCCAAGAACCGGCGACGGCGACGGCGACGCCAACGGCTACGGCTACGGCTGTGAGCCGGCGCGGGCCTCGGCCACTTCGACAAACCCCTTGACCGCACGGCTTCCTCGCGCTAACTGTAGCCGCATGCGAATTCTTACCGCTTCCCTCCTCCTGATCCTCGGCGGCATGCCCGCCGCATTCGCCGGCCGCTTCGACGATTTCTTTCTCGACAAGACGATGCGCGTGAACTACTTCCACACCGGCAACCGCGGCGCCGAGATCATCGCCCTCGCGGACGTCGTCTCCGACGGACCGTGGCCCGGCAGCCGCACGCGCCTCATCGACACCACGAATCTCGGGAAGTACTACTTCGAGATCATCGATCGGGAAACAAACCAGATCATCTTCTCGCGAGGCTTCGCCTCCGTCTTCGGCGAGTGGGAGACGACCGACGAGGCAAAGGATCGCGCCGGCACGTTCAGCGAATCGATTCGCTTCCCATGGCCGAAGCATCCCGTGCAGATCGTGCTCAAGAAACGCGACAAGGAAAACGCGTTTCAGCAGATCTGGTCGACGGTGATCGATCCCAACTCCCGCTTCGTCAATCCCGCCGATCGCAAGGCGCTCGGGAAGGTGTGGACCGTGTTCGAGAACGGCCCGGCTTCTGAGAAAGTCGACCTCCTGATCATCGGCGAAGGCTACACCGAGACCGAGTGGCCGAAGTTCCACCGCGACGTCGAGCGCCTCGCCGGGAAGCTCTTCGCGACGGAGCCGTTCAAGAGCCGCAAACGCGACTTCAACGTGCGTGCGCTCGATCTTCCATCCGCTCAGAGCGGCGTCCACCGGCCACGCACGAACGACCATCGGCGAACCATGACCGGCGTCGAGTACAACATTTTCGACTCCGAGCGCTACGTCCTGACGCTCGATGACCGCGCCCTCCGCGACGTCGCCAGCGCCGCGCCGTACGATTTCCTCGAGATCCTGGTCAATGAGAAACAGTACGGCGGCGGCGGGATCTTCAACGATCAGGCGACGGCCTCAGTCGACTCCGGATTCTCCGAGTATGTGTTCGTTCACGAGTTCGGCCATCACTTCGCCGGCCTCGGCGACGAGTACTACACCTCCGACGTCGCCTACGAAACCGGCGGCACGCAGCATCCCGAGCCGTGGGAGCCGAATCTCACGGCAATGCACGATCCAGCGCATCTGAAGTGGGGCGATCTCGTCGACAAGGCAACGCCGCTGCCTACGCCGTGGGACAAGGAGGGATTCGAGAAGCACAGCCGCGAGTACCAAGCGGAGCGCCGCAAGCTGCGCAACGCCAACGTGCCCGAGAGCGAGATGGACAAGCTCTTCCGTACCGAACGGGATTGGGAGACGAAGTTCCTCGGCTCGCAGAAATACGCCGCGGCCGTCGGCGCCTTCGAAGGGGCGGGATACGAAGCGAAGGGACTCTATCGGCCGGAGGGAGATTGCATCATGTTCACCCGCGACGAAGTCGGCTTCTGCCGCGTGTGCAAGCGCGCGATCGAGAGGATCATCGATCAGTACTCGAGGCCGTAGGGCGAGTACGAAGGTCCCGTCTCACATCCAATTCTCTACCTCGAGCCCGGGGACGCGACTGAAGTGCTGCGTGTTGTTCGTGACAAAGGTGAGCCCGAGCGCGAGCGCATGAGCCGCGATCAACGCGTCGAAACGGCCAATTGGTGTTCCTGCGCGAGTCAGCGCAGCCGCTACGACGCCAAAACGGTTCGCTGCGGACCCGTCGAAAGGCACGGGAACCACGACTTCACAGAAAGTGTCGATCAGCCGATGGAGCTTCTCCGATCTCTTCAAGTCCGCGCCGAAGCGGAGCTCTGCCAGTGTGATGGTGCTGATGCAAAGGTCCAGAGGGTGATGTTCCTGCAGCCGTTCGGCCACACGACCCTGCCCTCGAAGCGCAAGGCTGACGCTGTCGGTGTCGAGCATGAAGCGAGGAGTCACGCGAACGGCGCCTCCAGCTCCGCGAGAGGTTCCTGCTCGGGTCGTGGAATCTCGTCGTGCCAAGCGCCCAGACATGCGAGAAATGCTTCAGGCCACTCGTCAAGCGGCTCCAGGATGACGCGCCGCCCCTCGCGATGAACCAGGACCTCCTCCTGACCCTCGCCGAAGCGACACCCCTTCGGCAATCGAACTGCCTGGCTGCCTCCATTACGGAAGACTTTTGCTCGGGTAGCTTTCATGGCTCACAGTCTAGACGCGCGTATAGACGTCCGTCAAATCGTCATGGTAGCCTCCACGCGCGAGCCCCTTCTGCCATCTCGATGACACTCGCCTAGGT
>DASQGS010000439.1:0-24723 GCA_035632455.1 Thermoanaerobaculia bacterium
TGGTTCATGTCCCTCCCCTTCGACACCAAGCTGCACTTCGCGGCCATGCATCTCCACCCGTTCGCCGAATCGATTGAGTTGCGTGACGTCACGGCAAACAAGGTTCTGTTCAAAGCCAACGCCCAGAATCCGGCCAAGGGCATCGGCCTGACGCACGTCGACACCTACTCGAACATCGAAGGCGTGCCGATGTTCAAGAACCACAAGTACGAAGTCACGAGCGTGTACAACAACACGAGCAGCGAGAACCGCGACTCGATGGCCTCGATTTTCCTCAGCCTCGACGATCCCGAGTTCCGCCACTTCGCGGCGAATGAATTTGCGGATCGCGCGCTCGATGCGTTCGACGCCACCGCCGACACGATCGTGCTGCTTCGCACCTCG
This sequence comes from Thermoanaerobaculia bacterium, assembly GCA_035632455.1. Lineage (GTDB taxonomy): Bacteria > Acidobacteriota > Thermoanaerobaculia > Gp7-AA8 > Gp7-AA8 > DASQGS01. The sequence continues at coordinate 385 of DASQGS010000439.1, forward strand.
GCCGGCGATGTGGGGATCTCGTTGATCGCCGAGCAGGAACGGCGCGGGCTTCACGAAGTCGTGAGCATGGCTCGCAGCGGCGCGCTCGATCACACCTTTCTCACGCGCTCCGACAACCATCGTCTCGACTTCGCCGCTCAGGCGGCGCTGACCGCGGAGCAACGCACCTCGCTCACCGCGTCGAAGAAACTGCAGAGCGCGACAGGCCTGCTCCTCCTCTGTGCGGGCGCAAACGGCGGCCCGGCCACGATAGCGATCACGCTGGCGCCGACGCCGCAGCCGGACGCCCGCTGCTTCGCGTTTGGACGGATCGGCCCAGGCGCCGACGTCATTCGCAAGCTTGCGGCCGCTCCGAGGCGCGCTGATGGGAAGCTCGCCATGCCTGTCGAGATCCTCAAGGCGGAAGTGATGGAGATGAGCGATTTGCAGGAGACGACGCTCGCGCCGGCGCACACACTCGAAGCACCGAAGGCGGCGGGGACGACGGCAGGGAGCTCGCGGTAGGACGCCCGCGGCCCGTCACTTGAGGTTGTCAGGCACCTTCACATTGGCGATGCGGATCTGGCCGCTGTGAGTCCGGCGCTTGATCTCCCGGACCTCCTCATTGCTGGTGCGGAGGCAGTTGGCCATCGAGCAGGACGATTCCTCATCTTTCTCGACCGAATCCCAGAATCTGCGGAATCGACGAAATAGGATCGCCATCGACGTCATCGCCGAGCCTCCTCCCCGCCAAGCACGCGGGGGTTCTTTCGATTCAGGCAGTATACCCGCCATTCCCGTGGGATTGCGACCACATTGTTGTGACGGCCAGACGGACGCTCACCGCTGCCCACTCCCAGCCCGGTCTGCCAGTCACCAAGCGTGGAATCTCGCCGATGAATCGAGCGAAATGTACGATACGCGTGACCATGCACTGTCCCGGCTGCGGTTCCGCGATGAAGAGGCTGGCCGTCGACGGCCATGGCGGCACGAGCGTCGAGATCGATCTCTGCATGGGCTGCCGCGCGTTCTGGTTCGACACCTTCGAGGATCTGCATCTCACTCCGGCCGCGACACTGAAGCTCTTCGCGATGATCGCCGGTCAAAGCGCCGCCGGAACGCCCGCGCTCGCGAAGGTCTGCTTCTGCCCCAAGTGCTCCACGCGCCTCGTGCTCACGCATGACCGGCAGCGCAATACTCCGTTTCAATATTGGCGCTGCGATCGTGGGCACGGCAAGTTCACGCCGTTCGTCGACTTCCTCCGCGAGAAGGACTTCATCTGTCCCCTCTCGCCGCAGCAGATCACGGAGTTGCGCGAGAACATCCAGATGGTGCACTGCTCGAACTGCGGCGCGCCGATCGATCTCACCAAGGCCTCCGCCTGTCCGCACTGCGGCTCGCCTCTCTCGATGCTCGACATGAAGAAGATGCTGGAGACGGCCCGGCACCTCGAGAAGGCCAGCCATCCTGCAACAGTTCCGCCGCGATTCGCAAATGACGAAGGCCAGGCTGCCGCGCTTTTCGCGAAGCTCAAGGCGGACGCCGCGACGAGGCAGGCCACGTCCCCGTTCGGCCTTGTCGAGGCCGGGCTGGAGGCAGTGGCGGAATGGCTTCACGAATTGATCGGCTGACGGTGTGTGATCGGCCGGCTCCGGATGTTCGAGCCGGAACGACGGCATGGTGGATAATGGTCGATCATGAGCATCATCGCCGGAGTTGACGGCTGTCCGAGCGGTTGGATCGTCGTGCGCCGCCGGCTCGATTGGGGCGAGATCGAGACGGTCGCGGTCGAATCGATCGAAGAGCTTTTCGACGGCGTGCTGAAGCCTGCGGTCGTGGCGATCGACATTCCGATCGGCCTGACAGAAAGCGGGCCGCGCGCCGCCGACGTCGAAGTGCGGAGCGCGCTCGGCGCCAAACGAGCCAGCAGCGTTTTCCCCGCGGCGATCCGGCCGCTGCTCGAATTGACGACCTACACCGAAGCAACCGCGACGTCGCGAAAGATCCAGGGCAAAGGCATCTCGAAACAAGGATTCGCGATCTACCCGAAGATCCGCGAGGTCGATGGCCTGCTGCAACGCCGGCCGTCTCTGCGACGCCGCCTGGTCGAGATCCATCCCGAGCTCAGCTTCTGCCATTGGAACTGCGGCGCGCCGATCGTGCCGGGAAAGCGGACGGCAAAAGGCGCCGCGATCCGCCGCGATCTGATCGACCGCTACTTCGGCCCCGGCGCGTTCCCGGCCGTTCGCGGCGCGCACCGGAAGAACGACGTCGCTGATGACGACATCGCCGATGCCTTCGCTGCGCTCTGGACCGCGGAGCGAATCGAGCGCGGCACCAGCATCATCTATCCCACCGATCCTCCGCTCGACACGACCGGCCTCCCCATGCGGATCGTCGCGTAGCACTTTTGTGATGCGCGGCATTGCACGCTGGTAACAATCCGATGAACGACCGGTGTCAGGCGCACGGACGCTGTCCGACCGCGTCGTAGCGCGTAGATTTTGCGCCTCCGGCCTCGGAATTCTCGCCCCGCCGGCCACGTTGGCAGCCGCATCGCGTGGTGATCTGCCGTTGGTCCGGGGTGAGTCTCCCTGCAATCAAGGCAGATCCATGGCAATAAGGACCGCAGGAATCAGAAGGAGATTTGTTCAATGCGTAGCACTGGTGTCGTGAAGTGGTTCAACGATGCGAAGGGGTTCGGGTTCATCACGATGGAGGGTGGAGAGGACGTCTTCGTCCACTTCAGCGCCATCCAGGCCAAGGGCTTTCGATCGCTGCCCGAGGGTGCCACGGTCGAGTTCGACGTCGTGCATGGCCCGAAAGGCCTCCAGGCGGCGAATGTAACTCCGGTCTAACCCCGCACTGCGATTGAGACCACAGACAGGACGGCCCCGCGCGGCCGTCCTTTTGCTTTTGGTGCGCCGTTCGCTTCGCGAGGAGCTCTCTGCGTCTCTGTGGTGAATGCCTCTCGTTTGTCGGACGCGAAGTGGTGGCTCCTGCCGCCAAATGCTTCAAGGAACAAACCTCCAGCGTTCCCGTATCATTGCAACCACATGGACATCGCCGTCGAGGTTCACCATCTGACGAAGCAGTACGGCACGTTCACCGCTGTCGACGATCTGTCGTTCGAAGTGAAGAAGGGCGAGGTCCTCGGTTTGGTCGGACCGAACGGCGCCGGAAAGACGACCACGCTGCGCGCGCTCGCCGGAATCCATCCTCCGAGCGACGGACAGATCCGCATCTGCGGTTACGATCTCCGCGACAAGCCGGTCGAGGCCAAGCGCAGCATCGCCTTCATGCCCGACGAGCCGCGACTGTTCGAGTACCTTACGGTACGCGAGCATCTGCAGTTCGTCGGCCGCCTGTATCAAGTGCCGGGCGTCGAGGCGAAGGTCGAGCCACTACTCGCGGAGCTCGAGCTCACCGACCGCCGCGACGCGCTTCCGAACGAGCTCTCGCGGGGAATGAAGCAGAAGCTCATGATCGCCTGCGGCTTTCTTCACGATCCGCAAGTTCTGGTCTTCGACGAGCCGCTCACCGGCCTCGACCCGCTCGGCATCCGCCGGATGAAGGAGTCGATCACGCGGCGCGCGCAGGACGGCGCCGCGGTGATTCTCAGCTCGCATCTGCTCCACCTCGTCGAGGAGCTCTGCGACACGCTTGTCATCATCCAGAAGGGCAAACTCGTCGCCTACGGCACGGTCGAGACTCTCAAGTGGCAGATTGCCCAGGGCAAGGGCGACGTCTCGCTCGAGGATGCGTTCCTCCGCATCACGGCGACCGACGACGCGAATGCGCACACTGGTTGACGCCGATGGTGCTGCGAGCCTTTCTCTTCGTCACCCTGCACTCGGTGCGGAACCGGTTCCTGCACCAGCTACGGCGCCTTCGCCAGCCGCGCTATCTCGTCTCCGCGATCGTCGGCCTCGGGTACTTCTACTGGGTTTACTTCAAGCGCACGTTCGCCGCGGGCGCGGCCGGACATCTGCCGCTGGCCCGCCAGGTCGGCGATCTCGGTGTGGGCATCATCAGCTTGGGCGTTCTCGCGATGATGGTGCTGGCATGGGCGCTTCCCTCCGATAGCGGCGGGCTCGTGTTCAGCGAGGCCGAGATCCAGTTCTTCTTTCCCGCTCCCGTCTCGCGGCGGCAGTTGCTGCTGTACAAACTGCTGCGCAGCCAGCCGCAGCTTTTCATCACGGCCGGGATCATGACTCTCCTCGGCGCGGTGCGCGGCCGCGGGATAGGAACGTGGATCGCCTTCTCGGTCATGGGGATCTACATGATGATGGTCTCGCTGGGACGGGCGCGACTTCGCCGCGCTGGCTTCGGCTTCGTCCCGCGACTCATCGCCGTGCTTCTCGTCTGCGCCGGCCTGACTTTGCTCGTGGCGGCCCAGTTCGAGAGAGGGCCGATGATCGATACCTTCAGATCCACGACCGGGATGCATCTCGGGCCGCTGCTCAAGCTCATGGCGGAGCCGCTCCATCACGCGCCGCTGTCGGTGTTGCTGTTCGTTCCGCGTCTCTTCGCGACTGCTGTCGTACCGCCAGAGCCAATGGATCTCGCCATCTCGATACTTGGGCTGGCAGTCCTCGCGGTGGTCCTCTTCTTCATCACCACGCGATTCGACGTGGCGTTCGAGGAGGCGTCGATCGTCCAGTCCGCAAAGATGAAGCAGCGGCTGGAGAGACGCACCGGGCGAAACCGCAGCGGCACGGTCGCCTTTCCCCGTGCCCGCCCCCTCTTTCAGTTGGCGGAGACCGGGAGGCCGGAAATCGCGATCCTCTGGAAGAACCTCATCGCGGTCGTGCGCAGATCCCCGATCCGCCTGCTGATCGCGATGGTCTTTTTCGGTCTGACGATCAGTATTGTCGTGCAGAGGATGTATCCCAACGCCGTTGCGACCTGCGGTCTTATCGCCCTGGCGATGGCCGGGTTCTTCGCGCTCCTCGGACCGGTGCTGTTGCGGAACGACCTACGCCTCGACATATCCCGGCTCGAGATTCTCAAGAGCCTGCCGATCAGCGGCGAGGCCCTGATCGCGGGCGAGATCGCCGCGCCCCTGGCGATGATCGCCAGCGGCGAGATCATCCTCCTCGTCACGGGCGTTGCATTGCTTCGCATATCCGCGGTGGCCCTCGGACCGCTCCGCGTCCTGCTCACGCCGGAGTTCGTGGTCACTGCGCTGATCCTCGCCATTCCGATCAGCGCCATGCAGCTCCTCATCCAGAACGCAGCCGTGGTCCTCCTCCCAGCCTGGGCCAATCCGCCGAAGGAAGAAGCCCAAGGGATTCCTGCAACGGGTCAGCGGCTGTTGATGCTGATCGCCCATCTGGTCGTTCTCACGGTCTGCCTAATTCCGCCGGCGATCCTGCTGCTGCCCTCGGTGTGGATCGCCACCAAGTACTTCGGCGGAAGCTCGGCCCTGATCGCCCTCGCGGCGCTCCCGCCGGTGGCCGTGCTGGTCGCGGAGATCTGGATGGCCATCAGACTTCTCGGCGACCAGTTCGACCAGATCGACGTGTCGAGCGACGTCGAGGCAGTCGGATGAGTCGCATTCGCGTTGGCGTTTGCGCGAGGCGTCTACACGACCTGCAAGGGAATCGCGCACGAACAATTTCCGACAGCGCCGAAGTTACAGAGTGAATGTAAGCGAAGCGGCCTGCCCGCTGTTTTGAAGGAGCGAGAAGCGCCAGCGCCGAAGGCGCGCTCAGACGTAAGCCCAAGGCGTCAGCCTTGGGTTGTGAAGGCGACGACAAACCACTTGGAGCCCCGTAGGGGCGACAGAGTCACGTTCTGTCGCCCCTCGCGGGGCTCCAGACTGTTGTCTTGAAACGTCTCCGCAACCCAAGGCTGACGCCTTGGGCTTACGTCTGGGCGCGCCTTCGGCGCTGGCGCTCTCGCGAAAGCACGATTCATATGTAATCCTCGCGCTGCCACAGATCTCCTTTGCGATTACGATTCGCCTTGAGGTGAACGTCGTGTCATATACGAACCTTCTCACACACGTAGTCTTCTCCACCAAAGAACGCTTCCCGTTCCTTCACGACGCCGAGCTCCGTAACGACGTGCATGCGTATCTCGGCGGTATTGTCCGCAACCTCAAGGGTCACGCGCTGCACATCAACGGTGTCGCCGACCACGTTCACAGCTCGTTGCGTTACCTGCAACTCTATCGATTGCCGATCTCGTGCGTACGGTGAAGTCGAATTCATCGCGGTGGATTCACGAAACGAGATCCAGACCTAGGTTCGCGTGGCAGGTGAAGTACGGCGCCTTCAGCGTTAGTCAATCCAATGCGGAGCGTGTTCGGAATTACATTGCGAAGCAGGAGGCCCATCACAGGCGAACATCGTTTCAAGAGGAGCTAAGAGCATTGCTACGTAAGCACAACATCGAGTTTGATGAGCGGTATCTGTGGCAATGAGGTTTGGCTGCCACGCTGAGATTTTCTGTCGCCCCTTCGGGGCTTAACCCCGGCCTTCGCGTCTCCCGAACCCAAGGCTGACGCCTTGGGCTTACTTCTGAGCGCGCCTTCGGCGCTGGCCTTGTGCGCAACTTGCTCGGGCAATGAATCTGTCGCGACGCAAACACCCGGCTTACGAGACCCCTCGGGCCGCGCATACCTCGAGAGGCATCGACGCCGCGCGGCGTACCCGGCCGGAATGCCGACCCTTCTATCCACTCCGCCGTTTCACCTCTTCCTCGGTGAGTCCGTAGAGCGGTGGGGTCTCGATACCGAGCATGGCGAGGTAGAGGTAGATCTGGCCGCGGTGGTGGATCTCGTGCTCGATCATGAGGCGCAGCCACTTGCCGATGCGGAGGGCGGCACCGCCTGGGGTGACGCACTTCTGTTCGAGATCGCCGTCCGTCAGCGCGCCGAAGATGGCCATCGACTCCTCGTGCATCCGGCGCATGAAGGCGACGATGGTGTCGTAACCATCAGCCAGCTCGATGCCGTGACCGGGATAACGGCTCGCCTTGCGCTGCGCGTTCTCGGCGAACATCCACCGCTCGATCGATGCCAAATGCCGCATCAGATCGCCAAGCGTGAACTTCCCCTCCCGATACGTCCAGTCGACGCGTTCGGGCGGAATGCACGCAACCACGCGCATGGTCCGTTCCCGGACCCGCTCGAAGTAATTCAGGAGCTCGGTGACTTGCGGTTGATCCATGGGGGTCCTCTTGTAAACCTTCGCCTCGCCCGCGAACCGATTCGGCTTCATCTTGGCGTAGTCGAAGTCGTAGTGCGGACGCAAGTCGTCCTGGGGAGCTTCAGAGGTTTTCTTCTTCATGACGTCGGCGTTCGTGACGGAGATGTCGACGGGAATCACTCGCGCAATGCGGGTGTAAACAGCGGTGTACCGTCCACATTCCTGCGCCAGCAGCCGCCTATCCCGCTTGACGGCGGGGCAGATGTGCCCCGCCGTCAAGCTCGACCTCAAATCGATCCGCCGGTATTCGTGTCCGGCGCGGGAGTGGCCCAGCACGGCTGGGCCCTACAACTTTGTGCGGCTGGCGACGCAGGCTGACGCATGCTTAGAACCCCACCGAGTAGCTTACCTCGGCCTGCCATTCGCCGAGCTTGAGATCGATGCGCTGCTGGCCGGGGGCTTCGAGCGGGTTCGCTCCGCGCACGGTCGCTGTAGGAGCGTACATCACGGCGAAGTTCACGCGGGCCCGGGAGCCTCCGAGGACTTTGCTGAAGCCGGCGGTGTAATGGTGCTCGATCACGCCCGGTGCCAGGATGTTGAACAACACTTCACTGTCGGGAATGGGCTGGTCGTTCGTCGAGAAACCGAGGCGCCAGATCCAATCGTGGCCCGGCTGGTATTGCATGCCGATCTTGTAGACGTTGATGTCTCTCCAGCCAAACCCTGCCCCGCCATCGGCTCCGAGGAGCGCGGTCATGAGATTCGGCAGCAGAGGATTGCCGACAGAGTGAGCATCCGTGTAATGGATGCGCTTGTAGTCGGACGCGATCGTCAACGTCTTTACCGGACTGTACGCGAGTCCGACGGCAACAACGGAGGGAACGTCGAATTTGCCGCCCTCGGCGAACAGACCGCTGTACTTTTTGAATCGGCTCATGGTGATCTTGGGGGCATAAGAAGCGCCTATCGAGAGGTCCGGCGTTATGTAGCCGAGGTAGCCGACTTTGAAGCCGAAGCCGTGGGACGAGTCGTACCCGTTGTTCGTCAAGTGCGCAGGATTTGACGAGAACGGCGAGAAGGCCTGAAGTCCGGTCGCTTTGAACCGCTGGTACGCGACAATGCCGCTCACACCGAGGGAATGTTTTTCGGCGATCTTCCTCGAATAGGCTACGTAGACGAACGCCTGGGCGAGATCGACTCCGGTGTGCCCGCCGCTGCCGTAGAACGTGTCCGTTCGGTAGTCGGTGTTCATCCCGCCGTGAGAAACGAGGCTGATGTTGACGGCGCTTGCATTGTCCAGACGGAAGTTCATACCTACAGACGGCATCGGGAAGTACTTTGACTTGCTCGTTACCTTGCCGGGAGTAAGGCCAAAGGTTCCCGGGAAACCTGAAGGCTTGCCGGTGACGGTGTAACTGCGATCGGGGCTGAACAGCGCGATCCCAACCGAGTAGCCGGCCGGTAGGAATGCGGCGGAGGCAGGGTTGTAGGTTGCGGACAGCGACTCGAGGGGGAAGGCAACGCCGGCGCCTCCCATGGCAATGTTTCCGGTGCCTTGCCCAAGGCTGAAATATCCCGTGGTCGCAAACGCGGTGGAGGTGAGCAGGATGGTGATCGCGAGAAACGCGATCGATGTCGCAAGCAGACTCGTACTGCGGTTTCCAATCATTGGAGGTTCCTCAATTCCCTTTCAGTTCAGCTACCTCTAGATCGCGGCCTGACCTGCGGCCGTGAGAATCCATCGAAGTGCAAATCCCCCGAGGAGCAGGAGCGCGGGCGCGAGAATGCTCGCGCGCGCCGGCCGCCGCGACTCGAGAAGCTCGACCAGCAGCGGCAGGGCGAGTCCGGCGATCACCACGAACGACCAGAACGTGGCCGTGTACGCGCCGCCGAGGAAGAGTCCCGCCGCGCTGTGCCCTCGTTTGCCTCCGTCGGCCACGAGGTCGACGAAGAAGAGCGCCAACAGCAGCGACTCCAACGCGATCACAGCCATGTCCCAATTGCGAAGCTGTTGATGCTCGCTCTCGCTGATCGGGAAGAGCATGACCAGCGCCGCGCCTGTCGAGATTCCGGAGGCGAGGAAGAGAGGCGCGAGGACGACCGAGCTCCACGCGGCGCGCGCACCCAGCGTCCCGAGGAGCACGCCGGTGTAGGCGCCGAGAGCGACGCCCAGGATCACGTTGGCGCGCTCGAGCTGCCGGATATTTGTTTTCGCCCACGCGGCCAAGGCGATCAGCGACCGTCGCACGAACGGAATGCAAGCCAGCTCCTGGTCGGTCAACCGAGCAAGACCGAATAGAAGTGATGCCGGATAGATGAGCAGCAGAATCCAGGAGCCCCACGACATCGGGGACGTCAGGCGAAACGCCGTGTAGAACCTGAAGACGTGGACCTTCTGCTCGAGGTCGAGAAAGAGCGCGAGCATACCCACGGAGAGCAGCAGCGGCGCGGCGAAGGGCATCCAGCGCATCCACCGCGATTGCGCCTCGGCCGGCACGCGTTTTCCGATGAGGGCTGAGACGATCATGATCCCGGCCGTCAGCCCGCCGAGGAAAAGGTACACCGCGATCTCCCACCCCCAGATGTGGAGAGTGGGATCGATGAGCGGGTTGTGTCGGAAGGATTCGATCTCGGTCATCCAGGTTCTCCTTGCCTCCGCGCGGCGGAAGCCACGAGCGCCAGTGGTGCCGGCGCCCCGTGGCGCCTCAACTGCTGCAGCCGCCGCCCTTCTTCTTCGGTGCCGCGATCGCACCGGGTGCCGCAGCGGGAATCGGGACCGCGGCCACTCGCTGACCGGTCAGCATCTGATTGAGAGAAGCGCGGAAGAGGTACTCATCTAGCTCGGATCGCGACGCACTCGCGCGGGGCGCGGGCGGAGGCAGCAACGCGTACTGCCGCCAACCTTCGAATCCGCCGGCCAGAACGCGCATATTCGGGATTGCCGGAAGCGGACCATTGCTCACGACCACGAGACGCCGCCCGGATGTCGCGGTCTGTGTCGCGATCTCGCTGAGCATCTGCGGCTTGGCATTTTCGGAGCCGGGAATCCGACTCTTGGCGAACCCCGCTTCATCCCGAAAATCGACGACCCGTACGCTCCAAGGTGCGTTCGTGATCGCATGCGCAAGATCGGCGACTGCGATCGCGCCCGCCTGATGAGCGGACGGCGCCGGCGATGCCGCCGGTACTCCCAACGTCGCGAGCATCACGACTGAGAGAGCCGCAAGCGTCGCAAATGCGAGCCGGCGCGGCTTGCGCGGCGCGACGATCTCTCTTCCGGCGGCGCGAGCGAGCAGCGCTTCCACCTTCTCGGCTCCAATGAAGCCGGCGATCGCCACGATCGTGACGATGAGCGCCAAGAGCTGCGCCGGGATACCGAGCCAGTCGTAGAGGAACCATGCTCCTCGCTCCCCGCTCGTGTGAAACCGCGCGAAGCCGGGAATCTGAAGGAGCTCGGAGTAGACGAAGGTGCCGGCGACAACGCCGCCGAACGCGAACATGCCGTCGATGTTTCCGGAGGCACTGGCAACGATCGATGTGCCTGGGCAGTACCCGGAGACGATGAAGCCGGCACCAAGAACGAACCCCCCGGCGAGCATGGGCCAGATGTAGGTCCAGCTCGCGATGTGCTCGGAAATGTCGCGAAGATTGGCCATGCCGAAACCGGATGCGATGACCAGGCCGAGCATGGCGGTGACGATCGCGCTGAACATGACTTTGAACACGGTCATGTCGCGGAAGTAGAACTGCCCGGCGAGCTTCGTGGAGCGGCCGAATCCGGCGCGCTCGAGGACGAAGCCGAAGGCTATCCCGATGAGCACAGCAACGAGAAGGCCGGCCTCGCGGGCGTTGTCAGAGAGAACATTGAAGGGGAAGGTCATGACCACTGCCTCCTCACGAACCAGGCGAATGCATAGCCGCCGGCGAAGACCGAGAGCATGAAGATCCAGGCCCCGACCGACAGGACCGCGCCACCGCTGAGGGCCTGGCCCGACGTGCAGCCGCGCGCGGCGCGAGCGGCCATCCCCATCAGCAGGCCGCCGGCGAAGGCAAACGTCAGACGCGCCGGCACGCCGATGCGCGGTCCTCGGATGACGAACGTTCCAAGGCGTCCCGCGGTGTACGCGCCGATGGCGCCACCGAGAAACACGCCGAGGATCTCGAACACGAGCCAGTCGTCGAGGACGCTGTCGCGATCGCCCTTCGTCGCGGCCAGATTCGGATTCGCGGCCACGTGGTGCGGCGCGACTGCGGTTGCAATCGCCACGCCGAGGCGGTTCGCCGCGCCGGACGCGCCTAGGCCCTTCCCCATCACCAGGAAGGACGCGAGCAGCACGAGGCCGAGCGCGATGCCTGCGACGTACGGATTCCAGAATCGATCTGAGCGTTCCATCGGACCTCCTGTCATGTGAGGTAGTAGAGATTCGGATGCGTGCCCGACTCGGTGCGGAGCTGCTTGTGCTCGCGGCGGCGGACGAGCCTCGAGATCTCGCTCTCCGGATCGTTCATGTCGCCGAATGCGAGCGCATTTGTCGGACAATTCGAGACGCACGCCGGCAGCAGTCCGCGCTCGACTCGATGGAGGCAGAACGTGCACTTGTCGACGTAGCCGTCGGGATGGACGTAGCGCGCGTCGTAAGGACACGCGGCGATGCAAGCCTTGCAGCCGGTGCAGAGATTCTTGTCGACCAGGACGGTGCCGGCTGCGGCGTAATGGCTCGCGCCGGTCGGACACACCGAGACGCACGGCGCGTTCGTGCAGTGCTGGCAACGATCGGAGCGGATCTCCATCGACAGATCGGGATACGCGCCGCGCGTTTCCATCACGATCCAATCGCGGAAGCCGGTCAGAGGAAGTCCGTTTTCCGCCTTGCATGCGAGAACGCAGGTCTCGCAGCCGACGCAGCGGCGCGTGTCGATGGCCATGGCGTAGCGCTTTTCGTGGCGGTCGAGTCGCATGTCAGGCCTCCGCCCTCAGGATTCGCACGAAGTTGACGTTCATGCCTGTCCCGCCCATGACCGGGTCGGTCTCGTAACGCGTCACCAGTCCGCTGTCGCTCGCTCCCCTGCCCTTCGCGAACGTGAGACCTTTGGCGGTGTGCCCGAATCCGTGGACCATGAAGACGGCGTCGCCGCGGATGCGCTCTGTGACCTTCGCCTTGACCGGCGCGCTGCGGATGCCGTCCTGGTTCTCGAGAACGATTCGATCGCCGCTGCGCAGCGGCCGCTCTTCGAATCCGGTCAGGCTCTTCGCCGCGAGGGAGTTGATCCAGACCTCATTCTCGTCGTACACCGAACCGAGGAACCGATTGTTCGTGGTGCGCCCGAAGGTGTGCATCGGTGCGCGTCCGAACAGCAGCCGGAACATACCCGGCGGCGGCTCGTCGTGCGGCGTGTAGTTCGGCAACGAGTCGAATCCCGCCGCGGCGAGCTGGCTGCTTACGAGCTCGATCTTCTTGCTCGGCGTGTCGAACGACAGCGCCAGTCCCTCTTCCTCCGCCACGGGAACCGTCGCTCCGAGAATCACACCCTTGCTGAGGAGCTCGCGGAAGTCGTGCCCGGATGCCTTGACGCGCCATTCGGCGTGCTCCACCGGGTCCTTCCAGGCGAAGGAATCGCCGAGGCCCAGGCGGTTTGCGAGCTCGCGGGCGATCCACCATCCCGGCTTCGAGTCGTGCATCGGGGCGACCGCGGGCTGGCGCACGGCGATGAAGGGCTGCTTGTAAGCCGGGCTCCAGACATCGTCGAAGCGCTCCAAGTAGGTCGACTCCGGAAGAACGACGTCGCTCCAGCCGGCGATCTCCGCAGGCAGGACATCGATCGTGGCGATGAAATCGAGTTGCTTGATGGCCTTCTCGGTGTTGCGTGGATCGGGCAGCGACTGGATCAGATTCGTTCCATAGACCAGCCAGGCTTTGAGCGGATAAGGAGCGCGGCCCGGGATTGTCGCGTCGCAGACGCCGGAGGCGAGCGTTTCATCCGCCAGCGGATAGAGACTCGGCACGCGCCGGTCCGCGACTTCGCGCTTCGGCTTCTCGCCTTTCTTGCCCGGATATTTCGGGACATCGATGGACGACGGGAGAACGTAGCCGCCGCGCCTTCCCCAATTTCCAAGCAGCGCCGTAAGAATGGCGACGGCGCGCACGCGCTGGGTGTCGTCGCCATACCAGGTGACATGACGACCGGGATGGATGAGCGAGGCCGGACGGAAACCGGAGATGAAGCGCCCCGTTTCGCGGATCGTGTCGTGCCCGATGCCGGTGATCGGCTCGGCCCATTCCGGCGTCTTCGACTCGACGTGCTTGGCCAGATCGTCGAAGCCGGTCGCGTACTTCGTGATGTACTCGGCGTCGTAGCGGCGCTCCTTGATGATCACGTTCATCCACGCGAGCAGCCGAGCGATGTCGGTGCCGGGCTTGATGGGAAGCCAGTAGCGCGCCTTCGAAGCGGCCACGGAGAATCGCGGATCGACGACCACGACCTGCGCGCCTTGGCCGATGGCATCGGCGAATTCCTGGACCTGGGTGTTGTGCATGTTCTCGCCGAGATGCGAGCCGATGAGGGTGATGCAGCGCGCGTTATCGATGTCGAGCGCTTCCGGCGAACCCACTCCCTGTCCGTAAGTGAGCGTGAACGCCACGTCGCGCGGTCCGCGGCACTGCGCGTACGACGGCGCGGCGATATTCGGCGAGCCGTACGCCTGCGTCAGGCGCGTGAACCAGGATCCGCCCCAGCCATGCGTGAAGAGCGCGAGCGCCTCGGGACCGTAGCGCGTGCGGATCCCGTCCAGTTGACGCGCCGTTTCGTCGAGCGCCGCCGCCCAGCTCACCGCTTCGAATACTTGTTGTCCACGCTTCGCGCGCCGTATCAGCGGCGTTTTCAAGCGGTCTGGGTCGTAGAGGAGTCCAACGCCGCCAGTGCCTCGGGGACAAATGCGCCCGCGTGACAGCGGGTGCGCCGGATTGCCGACGATCTTCGTGACCCGGCCGTCCTTCACGTGGGCCAGGACGCCGCATTTCCAAAAGCAGAGCTCGCAGAATGTAGGAACGACATGGTCGCCGTCGGTTTTGGGATCAGGAACCCCATGTCCTTGAAGACTCCACCAGTTCGTAGTCAGTCCGGAGACGGCGGCGACCGCACCTGCACCGAGAGCGCCGATGCGGATGAACTCTCGTCGGGTGAATGCCATGTATGCTCCCTCCTGACCGGTGGCGTCGGCAGGCGGTAGAGCACGCGGGATGCCACGGGAGTGCAGCCATTGGGTTCAATGACTTACGGGGAGCACGTCGCGGGGTGAAACGCGACGTCGCAACATGACGTTTCGTACGTGAAACGCCGGCGCCTAAGGCCGTGAACGGCGAAGGATCCCGTGCGAGGATCGTGACCGATCGGACCGATCCGACTGATCGGCCCGACGAATCTTCGGCACGATTTTCTGGCCGATGGCCTACCCCAGGCCAAGCTCGCGCATCTTGCGCCAGAGCGTCGTCCGGCTCATGCCGAGGGCGCGTGCGGTGGCCTCGCGCTCCCAACGGTTCTGATCGAGCGTGAGGCGAATGGACTCGGCCTCGCTCATTCGCTGGCCCGCGGCAGCGCTGCCCAGAACCGTTGCACCGGCGGGAAGTCGTCGTTCCTGCACCTCGAGTACTTCGGCCGGCAGATCCTCGGGTTGAATCGTCTGCCCTCGCCCGACGGTCACGGCGTACTCGATGGCGTTCTCAAGCTCGCGGACATTCCCTGGCCAGGAGTAACTCAGCATCGCTCGAACGGCGTCGGGGGAGAAGCGCATCTCGCGGCCATGTCTGGCGGCGATGCGCGACAGAAGGAAGCGGGCTAGCGGATCGATATCCTCGCGCCGCGTGCGCAACGGCGGAATCTCGATCGGCACAACCCGGAGTCGATAGTAGAGATCCTCGCGAAAACGTCCCTCGCTGATGGCCCGGCGCAGGTCGACATTCGTGGCGGCGATGATCCGAGCGTTGGTCTCACGCGTGCGGCTCTCGCCGACGCGCTCGAACGTATGTTCCTGAAGAACGCGCAGCAGCTTTACCTGCAAATGCAACGGCATATCGCCGATCTCATCGAGGAAGAGCGTGCCGCCGGCGGCGAGCTCGAAGCGTCCCACGCGATCGCGTACGGCGCCTGTGAACGAGCCGCGCACGTGGCCGAAAAGCTCGCTCTCGAGCAGCTCGCCGGGCAGCGCCGCGCAATTGACGGCCACGAATCGCCCGTGGCTTCTCGGCGAGTTGGCGTGGATCGCCCGCGCCAGCACTTCCTTTCCCGTGCCGCTCTCGCCGGTCAGCAGGATCGTGGCCTCGCTCGACTGGAGGTTCTCGACGAGATGGAGAATCTGGGCCATCGACGACGATCGCGCGATCATTCCGGCGAGCATCGTCGGCGCATTCGTCCCGGTGGCCGGATCCTCCTCCGCCGGACGCAGGACCACGATGTACTTCACGCGGGGATCGCAAATCCCGTTCTTGTCGGGAACGAACGGCGTGGCGGTCAGCGACAAGGCACGTCCCGTGCCTTCGCTCGTATGGATCGAGGCGTGCCACCCCTCGCGCCGCTCTCCGCGTAAGAGCGCGTGGCGAAGCTCGGCGCTTGGCGCGAACAGCTCGGCACCGAGCAGTTCCTCGACCGGCCTGCCGCTGATCGACCGCGTCACCTCGTCGCCGGCGACGCTGGCCAGGAGTCCGGACGTGTGGATGACCCGAAAGGACTCGTCGAGACAGAGGAGGATGCGGCCCAGCGATTCGAATACCGCACTCACCGCCATCAACGCAGCCGCCGATTCCTCGCGCTCGCACCAAACCGTCTGTTCCATCGATCCTTCTCCTGAGATGACCCTAGGATCTTCGGTGCGTCAGCGGTGTGATGCGACACGCGAGCGGGCGTGACGACAGCCACGTGGAAGCGCGCAGGAGGCGAGTGCGCGGTCGCGCGACTCACCTCCTTATCTGCTACCTGCTCTCGCTCTACTCGTGCTTCGGCTGCCTGGCCCGGCGAATCATCCCGCGCGCGATCAGCACGAGCAACCAGACCGCGACGACGAAAATCAGAACGATCGGCAGGACGTAGAGCACGATCCAGATGCCGGCGCCAGCGAGCCATTCAAGAGTCGCCACCAGCGCGCGGAAGGCTTCTCGTACGATAGCCCGCGGCTGCCAGCCCGGCTCGATGATCGGTTTCGCGAGGGCATCGGGCGTGAGATCGAGGTTGATCGTGGAGTACGCGGTCATCTGGCTCAGGTACTGGAGGCGTCCCTTCGCTTGCTCGATCTCGCCGCGGATCTTGGTCAGCTCTTCGTAGACCTCCATGATCTCCGAGGCTTTTTCCGTCCGCTGGCGCACGGTGGCCAGGAGCTGGCGCAACTCGACCTCGGCGGCCTCGAGGTTGCGCATCCGCGCCGAGAGATCGACATACTCCTGGGTCACGTCCTCGCCGGTGATGCTCTCGCTCTGCACGCGCACGGCCAGCGTGCGTACGGCAGCGAGGGTGGCCTTGAGGCGATTCGCCGGAACGCGAACCGACAGCGTGGCCCGGAGCTGCTCGCCCTCGCGCCATGTCTTCGAGCCGCTCAAGTATCCACCGTTCGATTCGACCACGGCGTTGAGTTTCTCGAGCGCCACCGCGGTATCAGCGACGATGAGGTTGACCTCGGCGGTGCGAATGATCATGCGGATGGGAGCGGGAGTGGAGGCTGCACGAAGGGGCGCCGCCTGCGTTCCAGTCAATGCATCCGCGCCAGGCGCAGGTGGCGCAGGTGGCGCAGGTGGCGCTGCGTTTACCGCGTAGCCCTGCCGCAACGCGGGCGAACTCTCCGACTTCTTGCAACCGGCAACCGCGAGTAGCACGAGCATCCACGCAAGGATTCGTCGCATCGTCACGCTCCATACCGGCGTCGCGCCGGCCCGACGATTATAGACACCGAAGGTTCGGGAAAGAGAACCGACGCAGCGATCCGCGAACGTACGTAGGGCCCAGCAGCGCTGGGCCGCTGTCGCCGGCCTGATTCATTTCGATTTCTACCGCGATCGAGTAGCGAATTTCGTCGGCCCAGCGCGGCTGGGCCCTACGTTTCGAGCGTGCGTTGATACGCGTCGAACACGTCCTCGCCGAAACAGACGAAGATCACGCGATCGATCGGCGCGCCGTCTTCGAGCGCGCGGCGTGTCTCGCGGATGGCAATCGTCGTGGCCTCATCGATCGGATAGCCGTAGATCCCGCAACTGATCGCCGGAAACGCGATCGACTTGATCGCGTGCTCGACCGCGAGCGCGAGGCTGCGTCGATAGCACGACGCCAGCAACTCCGGCTCGCCGGAATTGCCGCCGCGCCAGACCGGGCCGACAGTGTGGATGATGTATCTCGCGGGCAGCCGGTAGGCGCGCGTGATCTTCGCCTCGCCGGTGCGGCAGCCGCCGAGAAGACGGCACTCCGCGACGAGCTCGGGCCCGGCCGCGCGATGAATCGCCCCATCGACGCCGCCTCCGCCAAGCAGCGAGGAGTTCGCAGCGTTGACGATGGCGTCGACAGCGAGCCTTGTGATGTCGCCGCGGTGGAGGTCGAGGGTCATAGTCAGTGAGCAGTGGCAAGTGGTCGATGGTCAGCCGTTATCCTGAGCCGGCGGAACCGCGAAGGGGCGAAGCGCGCCTCGAGGATGACGTGGATTAGTGGATTCTATTTCTGCTTCTTGCTTTCTGCTTTGTGACCCTTCCCAAGTTTCTTCACGATCTCGTACTCCGACGGCGTCACCGGCTGGATCGACAGGCGGGAGCCCTTGCGGATGACCACCATGTTCTCGAGGCCCGGCGCCTCGCGCAAGGTGTCGAGGGAGACGATCGAAGGGAACTTCGCCACGAAGCGAATCTCGACGAGGGACCAGATCGTGTCGTCGGGCGTGCTCTTGGGGTCGTAATACTTGTGCCCTTTCTGCAGCGCGAATTTGTCGGGATAGGCAGCCCGGCTGACTTCCGCCAGGCCGGTCACGCCGGACGGGTCGGCATTCGACGCGTAAAACAACACGCCATCCCCGAGAGTCATCTCTCGCATGAAGTTGCGCGCCTGGTAGTTGCGAACTCCTTCCCATGTCGTCGTGCCATCGCGCTCGAGATCGCCGATCGAGTATGCGCTCGGCTCGCATTTCATCAGCCAGTACTTTTTCATAGGCGAGATTGTAGCGAGGCACGGGCGATGAGGCGAGGGGGCAACGAGGCGCTGGCGTCCTGCTCGGGCTATCGCCTGATTCTCAGGGCTTTGCCGAGAATCCGCACTGCTGCGCGAAGATCTTCTTCGTTGAGCACATAGGCGATGCGAATCTCGCTGCGCCCAAGATCGGAGGCGTAGAAGCCATTGGCAGGAGCGACCATGACCGTGGCGCCCTGGTAATCGAAATCGGTCAGGAGCCAGGCGGCAAAGTCGTCCGCGCTTTCCACCGGAAGCTTCGCTACGCAATAGAACGCTCCCTCCGGTCTCGGCAGGAAGACGCCGGGAATTGAACTGAGCCCTTCGAAGAGAACGTCGCGTCGGCGCTGATACTCAGCGACGACGCCGGTGAAATAGTCAGCGCCTAGCGAATCGGCGCCCACAGCGATCATCTGTGCGAGTCCCGGCGGGGAGAGGCGGCCTTGGGCCATGCGCAGACAGGAATCGAAGATAGTCGCGTTGCGGGTGACGAGCGCGCCGAGGCGGATGCCGCAGGCGCTGTAGCGTTTGGACAGACTGTCGACGACGATGACCAGAGCCTCGCACCCCGCAAGATCGAGAGCGCTGACGGCTTTTCGGCCGTCATAGACAAAATCGCGATAGACCTCGTCGGAGATGAGAAAGAGCTCCCTTTCGCGGCAGAAGCGAGCGACCATCGCGAGCTCTTCGGAGGTATAGACCGTGCCTGTCGGATTGTTGGGATTGCAGAGCAGCACGGCGCGGGTGCGCGGCGTGAGCGCCCTCTCCCATGTCTGGCGCGGCGGCAGGTGAAACCCGTCGTTGCCGCGGCTCGTGATTGGAACGATTGTCACGCCGGCCATGGCCGCGAACGTGCGGTAATTGGCGTAGAACGGCTCTACAACCAGCACGTCATCGCCCTCGTCGGCGCAGGCCATGAGCGAGAAGAGAATGGCCTCACTTCCGCCGGTGGTGGCGAGAATCTGCCCGGTCGTCAGCTCGAGGCCGAGGCGGCGCTGATAGTAGCGTTGCAACGTGTGCAGATATTCGGGTGACCCGGTCGATGGTGAGTATGCGAGCACGCGGTCGTCGATCGTCTTGAGCCGCTCGCGAATGCAAGTAGGCGTCTCGATGTCGGGCTGTCCGATATTGAGATGGTAGATCCGGGTTCCGCGCGCCTTGGCGGCGTCAGCAAACGGTGCGAGCTTGCGAATTGGGGAAGCGGGAATGGAACGGCCGCGCTTCGAGAGCGAAGCTGCCCTTGCGGCCATTGTTGGGATCTCGACGTCGGGGAGTGAGGGCATAAAGGGACGCAGACATCCTTTGGGATAGAGCGGGTGACGCCTGCACGATACCGTAAGGGAGGCACGATGTCACGGCGGCCCGAGGCGCACCGGAAGGTGAAGTGGTCAGTTCGCCCGGCGATACCGTCTCACGAATCACCTCGACACACGCTGTCTTGTCGCTCACTACTGACGGCGGCACACTTGCCGGCCTTCGATATACTTTCGCCGAATGGCCCTCTTCCAGTCCGATCTCAAAGATACAATCAAGCGGTTAGCCAACAAGGAATTCGGGACGACCGACGAGCGCGACCAGTTGCTGGCGCATCTCGCGGCGGCCGAGGGCTTGCGGGCGCGCGACATCGTCTGGATGTTGTTGCGGCCGGACCGCGCCCTGCGCGACACGTCGGTCAAGCTCCTGCAGCGGCTGCGCGATCCGGAGACAGTCGACCTCTTCATCGGAGAATGCCGGGGCAAACCGGAGGCTGCCGTCCGCGCCGCCAGCGCCGTGATCTTCACGCTCGGCATTCCCGGCGTCGAGGCCCGCCTCGCGCACCTCGTCGCTCCGGTCGAGAAGGAGACGAAAGAAACACGTGAGATTCAGGACATCGCGAGGCGCACGCTGCTCGAGGCACCGCCCTCGAAGATCATCGAGCCCGTTCTCTGGAGTCTGGCGCTCCGCGGGCCGGTGGACGGGCGGCTCCCCTATCTCGCCAAGCTCGGCTCATTCGAGCTGAGTGAGCCAGTGCTCCAGCGATGGCGTCAGCTCGCAGGCGATGCGGAGCAAGCGGTTCGCGACAAGGCCATCGAGGTCCTCGCGACTCGCGATCCCACCGGCTCCCTCGGCGTGCTCGTCGATCATTTCGCGGGCGCGGGATACAACGTCAAGCAGATCTTGACCGATGCCATCTCCCGCGCCGCGGCCGCAGGCACTCCGGAGATCGCCGATCGCATCCTTCCGCTGATCGCCTCCGGCGACGCCGCGACGCGAACTGCCGTGGTCAAGATTCTCCTTGCCATCCCGAACTCCGCCGAGGTCGTCAAGCGCTACATCCGCTACGCCAAGACCCTCGCCGGATTCATGCGCGACCGCGCCCTCGACTCGATGAAAGAATTCGGCGACGCCGTCCTCGAGCCGGCGATGGAATTGTTGAGCGACCGCGATGACGACGTCCGTGCCGCAGCAATGGCCGTGGCCGGCTCCTTCGACGACACGCGGATCGTCCCGGCGACCATCGTGCTCCTGAAGGACTCTGATTGGTGGATTCGGATCAACGCCGCGGAGACGCTCGGACGCCTCAAGGATCCCCGAGGCGTCGAGCCGCTGATCGCCGCGCTCGCCGATCCCGAGCTGCGATGGTCGGCGGTCGAAGCGCTCGGCCGCATCGCCGACGCCCGCGCCCTCCCCGCCCTCGGAAAGATGTTGGGCGATCCGCAACCGAACGTCCGCATCGAAGTGATGCAGGCGCTCAAACACTTCAAGCATCCGCAGGTCACCCAAGCGCTCAAACAAATCGCCACGAACGACACGAATCGCGCCGTGCGCACCAGAGCCATCGACATCCTCGAGGAGATCGCGGTGCGCGATCACAGAGGCGAGGCGGATGTCGCGTCCGTGCGGCAGACCGCTCTTGCCGCGCGCTCAGCCGCTGGGGAGCCGCGGCTCAATGCCCTTCTCATCGCCACGCGTAATCAAGGCGCGTCGGATTTTCATCTCTCCGTCGGCCAGCCGCCCATCCTCCGCATGACCGCGGATTTGCGGCGAGCGCAGGGCGAGCCGTTCACTGCCGAGCAGACAGAAGCGATGCTCAAGGAGATCCTGACCGAGACCCAGTGGGACACTCTGCAGACCCATCGCCAGCTCGATTTCTGTCATTTCATTCCACAGGCCGGGCGCTACCGCGGGAACGTCTTCTACGATCACCGCGGCTACAACGGCGTCTTCCGCGTGATTCCGGAGAAGCCGCCGACGATCGGCGAGCTCGGCCTTCCCGCGCACCTCGCGGAGATCGCCGACTACCACCAGGGGCTGGTGCTGATCTGCGGCCCGTCGGGCTCCGGCAAGTCGACCACGCTGGCCGCGCTGGTGAATCTGTTCAACGAGACCCGCAACGATCACATCCTGACCATGGAAGACCCGGTCGAGTTCGTGCATCCGTTCAAGAATTGTCTGGTCAATCAGCGCGAGGTCGGGTCGCATACGCAGTCGTTTGCGCGCGCGCTCCGGGCCGCGCTGCGCGAGGACCCTGACGTGATCGTGATCGGAGAGCTGCGCGACAACGAGTCGATCTCGCTGGCCCTCACGGCCGCGGAAACCGGACACATCGTCCTCGGTACGCTCAATTCGACGAGCGCGCCGAAGGCCATCGACCGGATCATCTCCAGCTTTCCCACCAACGAGCAGCCGCAGATTCGCGCCGGCCTGTCGGAATCGCTTCGCTATGCGATCGCCCAGAGACTGCTCCCGGCAAAGGCCGCGCATCGCCAGGTGGCCTGCTACGAGGTCTTGAAGGGAACCAGCAACATCGCGAACATGATCCGCGACGAGAAGACGTTTCAGATTTACTCAGCGATGCAGATCGGGCGCTCGCAGGGGATGCAGACATTCGATGAGGCTTTGAAGGATCTCGTCAAGCGCGACCAGATCACGCCGGAGACGGCCTACATGGCGGCGCAGAAGAAGGAAGACTTCGAGCCGCTGGTGAGCGCGGAGTTCCTGATGCGAGCGGCACATTGAAGGCGACAATCGTGCAAAGGATCGACCGTTTTCTCCGCCTGATGAACGACCGAGGGGCATCGGACTTCCACCTTACCGTTGGGCGTCCGCCGATGCTTCGGGCCTCGGGGTCGATCGAGACGATTCGCTACCGGATGCTCTCCGAGGCTGACTACGTAGAGATGATCCAACCGATCACGCCGGCGCGCCTTTGGGATGAATTCACGCGCATCGGCGACGCCGACTTCTCGTACGAGATTCCGGGCCTTTCCCGCTATCGCGTCAACCTCTTCCGTCAGCAACGCGGCGCGGGCGCCGTGTTCCGGATCATTCCGACGAAGATCATGACCATCGAGCAGCTCGGCCTGCCGGACCAGGTGCGGCGCATCGCCGCGCTGCAAAGCGGCCTCGTGCTCGTCACCGGGCCGACGGGCTCGGGAAAGTCCACGACGCTCGCGGCGATCATCGACCTCATCAACGAGACCCGATCGCTGCACATCATCACGATCGAAGACCCGATCGAGTTCGTGCACACGAACAAGAGCTGCCTCATTCACCAGCGGGAGATCGGCACTCACGCCACGTCGTTCGCTGAGGCGTTGAAAGCGGCGGGGCGCGAGGATCCGGATCTGATCCTCGTCGGCGAAATGCGGGACCTCGAAACGATTCAGATGGCGCTCTCCGCCGCGGAGAAGGGAACGCTGGTCTTCGGCACGCTGCACACCAACAACGCCGCGAAGACGATGGATCGCATCATCAGCGTGTTCCCGGCAGGCGAGCAGGAAGGCATTCGCAACGTCCTGGGCGAGACGATTCGCTCCGTCCTCGCACAGCAGCTCATGCCCCAGATCGGCGGAGGCCGTGTTGCCGCGCTCGAGATTCTCTTCAGCTCCCCAGCCATCGGCAACATGATCCGCGAAGGCAAGACTCCGCAGATCACCTCGGCCATCCAGACCGGCGTCAGGGAAGGCATGGTGGACATGGACACCTCGATTCGCCGCCTGTACGAGGCCAAGCGAATCACCGCGCGCGCCGCCTATGACAAGGCCATCGACAAGGAGCAGTTCAAAGATCTGCTCCAAGCGGCCGGGTTGCGGGAGTAGCGATCCGTCAGATTTCGCGTACCATGCTTCGGTGATCACGCAGGTCAACGGCGTCCCCGTGCGGCATCGCGTCGTCGAAGCTGGGGATGTCTCCCTGCATCTCGTCGAGGCGGGTAGCGGACCAGTGGTGATCCTGATCCATGGGTTCCCGGAATTCTGGTACTCCTGGCGGCATCAAATCCCGGCCCTTGTCGATGCCGGCTTTCGCGTGATCGCGCCCGACCTGCGAGGCTACAACACATCGGGGAAGCCGCACGGAGTCGAGGCCTACAAGATCTCCGCCGTGGCCCAGGACATCGCGAGCCTGGCGGCCCAGATCGGCGAGGTTCCGTGCGCGATCGTCGCCCACGACTGGGGCGGGGTGGTGGCCTGGTTCCTGGCGATGCTCCACCCGCAGGTCGTCCGGAAGCTCGTGATCCTCAACGCCCCTCATCCGGTACCGTTCGCACGCGAGCTGCGCAGGCGCGAGCAGAAGATCCGTTCCTCGTATCAGCTTCTTTTCCAGCCGCCGCGTCTCCCGGAGATCGGCATGAGGCTGTTCAGATTCGCGATGCTGCGCTGGACGCTGCGTCGCGCCGCGAGGCGGCCGGACAATTTCGACCCCGCGGAGATGGAGATCTACCTCGACGCCTGGAGGCAGCAGGGTGCGCTGACGGGAATGGCGAACTACTATCGTGCCGTCCGGCGCTATCGTCGCGAGCTACGCGCGGTGATCCGGCCGATCGAGATTCCGGCGATGTTGATCTGGGGCGAGAAGGATCCGATCTTCACACGAGCCACGACCGAGAACTTCTCGGAGTACGTCCCGAACCTGCGCATCGAGCGAATCGCCGAAGCCGGCCATTTCGTGCAGAGCGACGCCCCGGAGAAGGTGAATGCGCTGCTGAAGGCCTTCCTCTAATATGGAGTGCGGCTGCGAATAGCCGCCGCTTTCT
>DASQGS010000440.1:0-3822 GCA_035632455.1 Thermoanaerobaculia bacterium
CTCCACGAAGACCTCCATCACTGACGCACCTCAGGCCGCAGGCGCTCATTGAAGCGCCGCGGCTTCCAACGCTGAGTATGAGCGAGCCCCGAGGGAAGAGGGGCCGCTCACGGGGATCGGCGTCATAACTGAACGCCGTCGCCTCGCCTATCCCGCACCATCGGAAACGCCTTCCTTGTGCTGGCCACAACGGCGGCATCGATCATTGCAATCGGGGGATCTCCTTCCAGTGCGAGCGGCGCGCCCCAGGGATCGAAGACCGCAGATCCACCGAGATAATCGAGCTTCCCGCCCCGGCCGATGCGATTGACCCCGATCACGTAGGCCTGGCTTTCAATGGCCCTGGCGCGCAGCAACGTTTCCCAATGGCTCTGCCTCGCGCTTGGCCAGCTCGCGATGACCGAGATGGCGTCGACATGGGGCGCGATTGCGCTGAATAGTTCCGGGAAGCGAAGGTCGAAGCAGATGAGAAGGCCGAGGCGCAGGCCGTCGATGTCGACGACGACAGGATGGTCGCCGGCGCTGTAGATCTTCTCCTCGTCCGCATAAGCGAACAGGCGCTGCTTGCGGTATTCGGCTTTCAGCGATCCATCGGGCGCAAACAGCAGTGCCGAGTTGTAATAGCGCTCCAGGCCCTCGGCATCGCTTGCACGTGTTGCGAGGCCCGCAATCACATAGACACCGGCACTGCGTGCAATGGCCGACAGCCGTTGTGCTGACGGACCGTCGATCGGCTCGGCATAACGTGCCGCATCCATTGTGAAACCGATCGTGCACATCTCGGGAAGGAGGACGACGCGCGCACCGGCTGAGGCCGCACGGCCGATCAGGTCCGCTGCGCGACTGAGCGAGGCCTCGGGATCGTGCCAGCCGATGTCGTACTGCCCGAGGGCGATGCGAAGAGAGGTCATCAGCTTTCCAGCGCCTGCCCGAAACCCAGCACGTGTCCGTCGCGATCGCGGATTGCGAATTCCAGCATCTGATACGACTCCTGGATCATCGGGCCGTAGACGATTGTGGCACCGCGCCCTGAGAGCTCGGCGTGCAATGCCGCAGCGTCGTCGATCCAGAAGAAGGCATCCCAGGTTCCGCCCTGCCATTCGTTCGGGCGAATGAGCTCAGAAGCGGAGACCTTGCGCAGCATAATGGCGAGGCCGTCGCGGCTGCAAATCGCGAACTCAGGCGGCGAGCCTGCCATGTAGTCGCACTTGAATCCAAGGGTCTGTTCGTAATGCGCCGCGGACGAGGCGACGTCGGCGACGGGGAAGTATGGGGCACTGCGAAGGAGTCTTGTCACGCGTCCTTCCCTCCATATTGTGCTTTGGGTCAATAGATGATCCTGGAGCCGTTTTAACCACTGCTCACCCGACTTGAACTTGATGGCTCGCGCCGGGCACGAAGAGCATCACCAACGCCGGCAATCGCGGACCCAGGTCAGGCTTGATTTTCGTGCCTGCCCAACTGACGTAGGCAGCCTGGCCGATCTCGATTCGGCCCTGTTCTACCGTCGTTGACTTGGGCTGAGCAACCTTCAGCCGGCGCGGGGAACCTCCGGATGTTGGTCGCAAGCGTATATGCAACCCGGCGCTGATCGCTGAGATGGAGTCGATTTCGAAGGTCTCCTCGGGACCTTGGAGCGGCCTGCCCCACACTTCCACACGTACTGCTTGCATCACGAAAGACCTGAGTGTGTGAGCGATTTCGCCGGCCTTACTAAGAGCCGTCGCAGAGAGAAAAAAGAAGGCCACCGCCACTACGATGCCCAGGAAACGGAACCTTGCAATTTGCACCGCCGCAGCGAGACCACCCAGCCCCAGGAGGAAGAGAACACCGCCGCGAATCTTGAGGCTCATCGTTCTTGACCGGAACCCCTTCTCACTTGCGTTTCTTATGCGCGGGTTTCTTCGCCTTGTTCTTCGGAGGAAGCGATGCAGCATAGGCGTGAGCCTTCTTCAGCCACCGCACCAGCTCGGCGGTCGCCGCCACGGTCGTCGCCGGGGCGACAACGTACTCGCGCATCGGGCGGCCCGGCATCGGCTCGAATGGCTTGCCACCGATCTTCTGGAGCGCAAGGCGTTCGGCTTCGGGGAGCCGCAGGATGATGGAATCCTGAAAGATGCCTGCGAACATGTTCCCGCCGGTGAACCCGGCCAGATACCCGAACATCTTCTTCGGTTCCGCGTCAGGAATCGCTTCGAGCATCTCCGCGAATCGCGTCGTCAGCTCCGGCGGCGCGGCCTTCCATTTTGGCATCGGCGGTTTTGGCATTCCAATGGTCTCCCCGGAGGCCGCCTGGCGTGGCCCTCGATGCGAGATGCTATCGCACTCGCAAGCAGCCTGATATCCCGCGCCGCCGTTCCCAGGCGCGCTTTGGACTGCGGCACCTCGAGCCGCTGCTTTCCGCGCGAAGTGGCAGGAGCCTTGGGCCGCTTGCGGGGTTTCGCGAGGTACGCGCGAGCGGCTTTTCGCCTCGCCTGAGGTCAACGAAAGCGGCGGCGAGCCGCTGCAGTCCAGGGGGCGCGAGCCTCCGGGGTCCATGGCTCCGTGCCGGGAATGCCCGCCGTCCGCGCCGTGCTATAGCGTCCGCATGCGTGTGTGTGAGCTCCGGAACCTGCATCTCGTGACCTACGAGAACGGCATGAAGATGCAGCAGAAGCTGGCGGAGATGCGGCAGCGCGACGAGATCGCCGATCAGCTTCTCCTCCTCGAGCATCCGCCAGTGATCACGCTCGGACGCGGCGGCAAGATCGAGAACCTCCTCGCCTCCCCCGACACGCTCCAGCGCGCGGGCGTCCGCTTCTTCGAGACCACGCGCGGCGGCGACATCACTTACCACGGGCCGGGCCAGATTGTCGGCTACCCGATCGTTCACCTCGGCGACGGCAATCGCGACGTGCGCAAGTACGTGACGAAAATCGAAGAGGTCCTGATCCGCACCGTCGCCGAGTACGGCATCACCGCCACGCGCGCCGAAGGGAAGCGCGGGATCTGGGTCGGCACGAACAAGATCGCCGCCATCGGCGTGCGCATCGCCCGCTGGGTCACGTCGCACGGCTGGGCGCTCAACGTCGCCACGAACCTCGAGCACTTCCGCCTCATCACGCCATGCGGACTGCACGGCACCGGCGTGACGTCGATCGAGCGCGAGACCGGCCGCAAAGTGCCGCTCGCCGAGGCACGCGAGGTGCTGGCCGCGAAATTCGCGGAGGTGTTCGAGCGATCGCTAGTCGCCCGCGCCGAAAGCCTGAGGCTGGCCAAGGTCGTCATCCATGATGGTGATCGAGTCCTGCTTCTTCACCGGCGCCCGGAACGCGGCGGATTCTGGCAGCCGATCACCGGCTCGATCGAAGACGGTGAGACGCCGATCGAGACCGCGCGCCGCGAGATCGTCGAAGAGACCGGCATGCACGGCGAGCCGGAGCCGATGGAGCTGACGCAATCGTTCATGATCGAGTCGCAGTACCTGGCGGCGCGTCATGAAGCACCGATCATCGCCGAGGAAACGGCCTTCATGGCTCGGCTCGACTCGATGAAGCCGGTGCGAATGGATGCCGAAGAGCATGACGAGTACGGATGGTTTACGTTCGCCGAGGCCTATGAAAAGATTCGCTGGACCGACGATCGCGAGGCGCTGGAACGAGTGGCGGGAATGATGCAGGCAGTGTCATCGTGAGAGTTAGTCCGAAGTTCGAACGTGGATGAGGCGCAAGGCTCCCAGATTTGTTGAGGATAGGGGTTAAGGGCGTTTCCGCGAACTGGGAACAAGATCGAGGAGTTCGAGAGCCCTTTGCTGGATGGAGGTGGGGCTGGTGAGCTGGGTGA
>DASQGS010000441.1:0-7724 GCA_035632455.1 Thermoanaerobaculia bacterium
GCCCCTTCGGTGCTGCTCCAGGCGCAATCTGGGCCCTGCGATCTTCGTCCAGAGTGTCCAGACTCCAGAAGGACGCGGAGCGTCCGCGATCACAGCACCCTGACCTCGCCATCCGTCTCGACCTTGCCGTCGATATCGAGAAACAGGCCGACGGCGGCGTGGTAGACGTCGTCGACCGAGATCCCGGTCATGCATCGATGATGGCCGAGGGGACACTCGCGCTCATAGCAAGGCTGGCAATCGAAAGACATCCGGATAACGCGGCTGGCGCCGGGAATCACGGTGCGGCCGGGATCGGTCGGGCCGAAGATCGAGACCGAGGGGACGGCGAGCGCTGTGGCGAGATGAAGCGGGCCGCTGTCGTTCGTGACGATGATCGAACAGTGCGAGATGGCGGCCGCGAGCTGCAGCACGTCGCCGTCCTCGCCGATGATCGGGAGGCCGTCGCATGCTGCCGAGATGGCCTCGGCTTGCTGCCGCTCGCCTGGGCTCGTGAGAAGCACGACCGCATAGCCGTCTGCACGGAGTCGCTCGGCGACCGCGCAGTAACGATCGTCGCCCCAGTGCTTGGCCTTTCCGTAGAGCCCGCCGGCATGGATACCGAAAAGCGGGCGATCCGCGGGGATGCCGAGGGCTTCAAGTCGCCGTCGCGCGCCGTCGCGAATGTGCTGCGGCAGGGCGATCAAAGGGAGCTCGTCGACGACGCGCGGTGCGCTCATCGCACCGAGAAGTGCGGTGTAGTCGTCGAGCTGATGGCCGCGCGGTCTTTCCGGTCGCACGACGTGGGTCAGGAGCATCGATCGGTAGTTCGCGGCGTAGCCCCAGCGCTCGGCAATGCCGGCGGCGACGGCGACGAGTGCGGCCCGGAACGAGTTGGGCAGGATGATGGCTCGCCGAAAGCGCCTGCTCTTGAGGCTGTGGATGCGCTGGGAAGTCGCGCAGTTCCAGGAGATGACCTCGCGGAAGATGCCGGCCGACGAAAGCAGGGAAGCGATGTGCGCGGGAGCGGCCACGGCGATGCCGCCCTCGTTCTTGAATCGATGCTGCAAGGCGCGGTAGGTCGGGAGGGCGAGGACGTTGTCCCCGACCCAGTTGAGGCCGATCACGACGGTCTCACTTCGCATCGGCGGTCTCGCCATCGGCCGTCCTGTTCCCCTTCCAACGATCGTGCATCCACAACCATAACTCCGGATTCGCTGCGATTCTGCGGGAGATGACGTCGTTGATGCGCCGTGTCAGCGCTTCGGGCGTCTTCTCCTCATCGCGCAGATCGTCGATCCGGATCGGTTCCTCGAACTCGAGCTGGTGCCGTGTGCCTTCGGGCATGCAGAATGCGAAGATGATTCTAGCCCCAAGCCTCAAGGCCATCTTCGCCGGACCGGGCGTGGTCCAGGCATCGCGCCCGAGGAACGGGACGAGGATGCCTTCCCGCGGGAGCACCCTCTGGTCGGGAAGCATGACCACAGTCGCGTTCTCGTGAAGCGCCTCCAGCAGGGGGCGGGCGGCGCGGTTGCGGTCGATCATCTGGGCGCCGGTTCGCTCGCGAATGCGCTGGAGGTCGCGCTCGAGGTATTCGTTGTCGAGCGGGCGGGCGACGGTGCGCACGTTGGCGGCCATCCCCATGATCGCCAGCCCGCCGACCTCCCAGCCACCGAAATGCGCGCTGATCAGGATCGTTCCCCGTCCTTCGGCGATCGCCTCGTCGAGGATGTGTACGTTCACGGGTGGGCAACGCTCGGCGATCTCGGCGAGCGACATGTTCTGCATATGGAGATAGAGCAATGCTTCCCATCCGAAGTGGCGCCAGCAACGATCGAGAATCTCGCGGCATTCACGCTCGCTCTTCTGCGGGAATGCGGCTCTCAGATTGCGAAGGGCCAGGCGGCTGCGGCTGGCGATCACGCGCCCGATAAGCCTCCCAAGGCGCGAGCCCCATCGCGCGAGGCGATCCTCCGAGGTGCGGCGCACCAGCGCAGCGACGGCGCGGTAGGCTGCATACTCCACGCGCTGCAGGAGCACGCTCTTCCTTCGGCGCTTCAGCGGCAGACGACGTGGTGTAGATGCGATCTCGACGGATTCGGTCATGAGGACGGACATGCACGTGCAGCGGCCTCGCCGCTCAGGCGTTCTCGATACGACGGCGAGCGGCCTCGATGCGTTCCACCAGGGCATCGATGAGCTCGCCTTCTGGCTCGATTTGCAGCTCGGTTGCGAGGGCAATCATCTCACCACCGCCGATCTTCACCGCATCTTTTTCGGTCGTGACGATGATCCCGGCGCCAGCTTCCTGCGCGGCGTGACGCAGCGCGGCCAGATCGTCCGGCGTGTAGCGATGATGATCGGGAAACCTGCGACAACCGGCGAGCACGAGCCCGGTCGCGGTGACTGCGCGGAAGAACTGCTCGTTTCGCGCCAGACCCGAGAACGCGAAAGCGCGGCGGCCGCGATAGGCATCGAGCGGCTCGAGGCCGCTCGCGGTGAGAAATCCAATTGGCTGGAGGGAGCAACGATAGTCGCGCCGAGGGTCGCCCGACACGCCGTCGAAGCTGGCTGGACCCTCGGTTGCGTGCGATGCGTCGTCGTCTCGCCAGAGAACAAACGACGCGTCGCGCAGCGCTGTAAGCCCTTCTCGTAGAGGCGCATCGCCGGACCGGACGATGACGATGTCGATATCGCGGGCCAGCGCGAGATGCTGGAACCCGTCGTCGAGTATGAATAAGTCGCAATCATTGACGCCTAGAAAGCGTATTGCATTTTCGTACCTGTTTGCGCCAACGATTACCGGCATTCCGAGGGCCTTCGCGATCAGCACCGGCTCGTCGCCGTACCGATCGGGGTCGTGCGCCGTCACGAGTCCCGGCTCGTCGCCGCCGGCACGGCCGTAGCCGCGCGTGAGGACGGCGATGCGGTAACCGCGGCCTGCGAGCTCGCGACCGATGCGGATGACCGCGGGCGTCTTTCCGGTCCCGCCAACTGCGAGGTTTCCGATGCTGACGACGACTCGCGGGAGGCGCCTGGTAGGCAGGAGGCTGTTGCGATAGAGCCAGCGCCGGCCGCGGTTGATGCCGCGATAGAGCAGCTCGGCGGCACGCAGCAGCGGAATCACGCGAGAAGGCTCACGATCTCGCGGGCCGTTCGAGCCGCCGCGCCGCGATTGCGGGTGACGGTGGCGAGGCCACGGCCGGCATAACCGCGTTGCGCCGTCGCGTCATCGAACATCCTCCCGGCAAACGCGAGAAGCTCGGCGGGCGAGGAGACCTGCTCCGCGGCGTAGTTGTGCAGGAACACGGAGGCGATCTCGCGGAAGTTCGACATGAACGGGCCGAAGCAGACCGGTGCTCCGGCCGCGGCGGCTTCGATCGGGTTGTGGCCGCCGGTCCTCACGAGACTTCCTCCAACGAATGCGACCGTGGCGTAGCGGTAGATCTTCGCTAGCTCGCCGAAGGAGTCGAGCAGGAGAAGATCCACGGGTGAGCACGCCGTCTCGATCTCGGTGCGGCGGACGAAGGGGATCGAGGTCGAGCGCAGCAGCGCGGCGACGATTGGGAAGCGTTCGGCCTTGCGCGGCGCGAGAATCGCGAAGGCGTTCTTCTCGGTGAGGAATTTCCCGAGGTGCGGAAGGATCTCCTCGTCTTCTCCCTCCGCGGTCGACCCGAGGACGATGACCTTGCGGCCGGCGAGCATGGACTCGAGGCGCTCCGCGATCGCGAGCGCGCCCTCGGGCGCGTCGACGTCAAATTTCACGTTGCCGGTGGTCTCGACGGCGGCTTCCGCGGCGCCGATGGCGACGAAGCGTTCGCGATCGGTCTCCTCACGCGCCAGAATCTTCGAGTACTGCTTCAGGATCCCTCCAACGATGAATCGGAACGCCCGGTAGCGCGGGAACGAGCGGTCGGAGATCCGGCCGTTCGCCAGGATGAGCTTCATACCGCCCCGGCGACACAAACGCGTCACATTAGGCCAGATCTCGGTCTCCATCGTCGCGAAGACACGTGGCCGGTGATGGTCGAGAAATCGTTTGACCGCGAAGGAGAAATCGAAGGGAAAGTAGGCGATGGTAGCGTCAGGAAACAGCCGGCGGGCTTGCGCCTGACCGGTGATCGTGGTGGTGGTGAAAACGATCGATGTGCCGGGCCGCTGCCGGAGGATCTCTCGCACTACCGGGCCGGCTGCCACGGCCTCACCGACCGAAACGGCGTGGATCCAAAGGTCGTGCTGCCGCGCCTCGGTCCTGTACAAGCCCATCCGCTCCGGGAAGTTGGCGAGGTACTTGCCGCGAAAGAGGCCGGTGAGGAGGAAGAACGGCAGGGTGAGGGCGAAGACGAGGTAGAGAAGGACCTCGTAGACCAAGACCATGCGGCGCATCATGGCGTCGCCCTGCCGGCGCTCCTCACTCGTCGAGCATTCGCAGGATGGCGTGCAATTCCTCGCGGACGTCGTGTAGCGTCCTGGCAACGTCGCCGGAGGGCTTCGTGGCCTTGCGCTCCGCAACCTGCGAATCGGTCGAGGCCGTTGCGATGCCGGGAGCGACTGCGCCGTCGATCATGTCGCCCTCGAGCTTCTTCTTCGCGCCGGCGATGGTGAATCCCTCGGAGTAGAGGAGTTGCTTGATCCGGAGGATGATGTCGATCTCGCGGCGCGTGTATAACCTCTGCCCGCCGCCGCTCTTGCCGGGCGCCAGCGCCGGGAATTCCGTCTCCCAGTAGCGCAGCACGTACGGCTGAACGTCAGCCATCCGGCAGACTTCGCCGATCTTGTACAGCCGCTTCTCCTCCGGGCCGTCCGACATTCACGGTGATTATAGGAGCAAGGAGCGCCGCCATCCTTGCCGGACGAAACGTTTCAGCGCCTGCTGTCGTCCGACCGTATACTGATCGCCACCTCTCATTCGGAGCTTCGTTATGCGAAAAAACCTCGTCTGCATCGTCACAGCCATCGCTGTCTTGATTCTCGCCGCGCCGCTCGCCGAGGCGACGTGCGGCGGCGGGGGAGGCGGCGGAGTCGGCGGTGCGATGCCGCGGGGTCCGTCGCGGCCGGGCAGCGGCGATCCGGCGTTCTACTCGGTCCCGTGGAAGTTCCTCGAGATCGGTGCGCCTCCACTGAAGGGACCGCTGATCCTCTACTGGCTGCCCGCGACGCGCGAGGAGACCCAGCGGTCGGAGCTCCAGAGCTCCCGTCAGCTCTCCATGAATGCCGCGCAGTGCATCGGGATGCAGGTCATCCTTCCCGACGACAAAGACATGATCGAGAAGCTCGGCGCCACCGGCAAACTGCCGATGGCCGTCCTCGCCGACGGCGACGGGAAGGTGATCCAGCACGTCGACAACTCGCGCGGAGCGCTGCGCGTTGCGGCCGTCGAGAAGATGGTGCGGGATGAGCTCGGCGTGCGTGACATGGCCGTCTACCAGGAGCTCGGCGACGCCAAGAAGAATGCTGCCGCCGGCGACAAGGCCGCAGCCATCGAGCTGTACAAGAAGGTCTGGGAGCAGCGCTGTCTCTTTCCCCGCGCGGCGGGCGATGCCCAGCGCGCTTTGAAAGACCTCGGCGTCACGGTGAAGGACGCCATGCTCGGGACGAGAGATCCCAACCTCAGCGCCGCGATGACTAAGAGGATCTCGCGCATCATGGCCGAGGGCGTGCGTGCCGAGATCGACGGCCGGTACGCCATGGCCCGCGAGCGCTACCGCGCCGCCTCCGCCCTCGATCCCGCCGATCCGGTTCCCCTCCGATACCTCGGCGAGCTCTATCGCCATCACACCGGCGAGTGGGACAAGGCCCGTGCGACATTCAACCGCATCCTGACCATGCGCGCCGATCCCCTGTCCCGCGCCGTGGCCCTCCACGGACTCGGCAAAATCACCATCCACGAGGGCCAATATGCCAAGGGCCTCGATCTATTCGAGCAGTCGATCGCTTCGTATCCTCTCGCGCTCACGTATCGCAATCTCGCGGTTTACTGGAACTCCGAGCGCGATCACAAGAAGGCCAACGGCTACGTCGAGAAAGCTCTGGCCATCGACCCTCACGATCCGTACAACCTGATCTTCGCCGCGACTTACATGGCCGACAACGGCCGGGCCGATGAGGCGCTGCGTGTCGCCAAAGAAAACGAAGGCGCGCTCGCCGCTTCATATAACCTCGCGGCGATCTATTCTCTCCTCGGAAACAAGGGGAAGGCCATGAGCCTCCTCCATCGCCACTTCTATCAGTACGAGCGCTACGAAGCGGTGCGCGAGAAGGAGATGATGGAGGCCCGCGTCGACTACGTCTTCGCCTCCATGCGCAACGACCGCGATTTCGAGGAGCTCACGGCGAAGGCGAAGTAAGACGGGCTGTCATCCAAACCTGTGTAGACGCCGGGCGATCTTCTTTGGCAGGATCGCCAGCGACCACTTCCCGCTGTTTCAATATGAGAGCTATGTTCGACAAACTCACTGCCTATGGCGAGGCACGTCAGGCCATCCAGGCGATCTGGGATGACGAAGGCGGCTCATCGCTCGACCAGATCGCGCTCATGGCCACGATCTGCTCGGTCCTCGCGAATCGCTTCCCCTACTTCTTCTGGACCGGCTTCTACCGCCTGATCGGCGACCGGCTGGTCATCGGGCCGTACATGGGAACCGTGGGATGCCTGCAGATCGAGATCGGCCGCGGAGTCTGTGGCACGGCTGCGGCGCGGCGCGAGACGGTCCTCGTGGGGGACGTCCATCAGTTCCCGGGACACATCGCCTGCGACGAGCGGACGCAGTCCGAGATTGTCGTCCCGGTCTTCGACCGCGCGGGCGCTCTCATCGCCGTTCTCGACGTCGACTCCGATCAGCCCGCCGCCTTCGACGAGACCGACCGCGTCGAGCTCGAGCGAGTCTGCGCGATGTTCCGGTGAGGCGATCTTCACCGGTCGTCTAACCAACGCCGTTCCCTGTCGTCTAAGCCAGCAAATAATGGAGGATGACATGCGACGTGCAATTCCGTTTCTGGTTGCCGGCGGGCTGGCCGCCGTTCTCTTCGGTTCCACGCTCACGGCCGGCGATCATGGCCGCCACGGCTCCGATCACGCATTTATCGAGTCGCGTCACGGGATTTCGGTGAACAACGAAGGCGACGCCGTTGATTGCGGGAGCTTCGACGTGAGCATCGCCGGCGTCAAGGCGGCCCGCGCCGAGGAAACCGTGCCGGCGGCGGGACTGCGCTCGCTGCGCGTCCACAGCGATCGCCACGGCGGCGTGCACGTGATCGGCTGGGATCAGTCGCAATACGCGATCACCGCCTGCAAGGCCGCCGCATCGACGGCCGGACTTGCGGCGATTCAGCCCTCGCTCAGCGGAAACGACCTCACGGTGAAGGGCCCTGACAGCGAAGACTGGATGACCATCTTCATCATCCACACGCCGAACAATGCGACCCTGGACATCGACACGACCAACGGACCGATCTCGTTCCGCGACGTCGTCGGGACTGTGACCGCCAATGCCGTGAACGGCCCGATCGCGCTGAAGGGCTCGTCCGGCACGATCGACGCGACCACGAAGAACGGTCCGATCAGCATCGCCGATGGCTCCGGGACCGTGAAGCTGCATGCTCACAACGGACCGGTCTCG
The DNA here is from genome assembly GCA_035632455.1 of Thermoanaerobaculia bacterium. Classification (GTDB taxonomy): domain Bacteria; phylum Acidobacteriota; class Thermoanaerobaculia; order Gp7-AA8; family Gp7-AA8; genus DASQGS01. Next base: position 7,599 of record DASQGS010000441.1, read on the forward strand.
GTCAAGCTGGCCTCCACGAGCTGGAACGGAAGCCTGGACGCCCAGACGGATAACGGCCCGGTCTCGCTCAAGATCCCGCACGGCTACCAGTCGGGCGTGCTCGTCGAGTCGTCCGGCCGCGGGCCG
>DASQGS010000442.1:0-2193 GCA_035632455.1 Thermoanaerobaculia bacterium
GCTGGCCTTGGTGGCACAGACACTCCTGTCTGTGCTTCCGCAGCCTCCTTGATCGACACCGCGCGGGCCCCGAGCAGGCGCTGGAGACGGCGGCGCAGAACGAGCTTCTCGGCGATTCGGCCGAGGAATCCGAGGGGCGCGGAGAAGGTGACGACGTCAGACATCGTGGTGCCGCCGCGCTCGGAGGTGAAGCGATGGTCGTGAACCAAGCGAGCGAGCGCAGATGGAGATCGAGATCGCGCGCAGCATCGAAGCAGCGCGCGATGGGGGCATTGATCCAGGTGTCGATTCTGATTGTTTGCACGTATTGGCCTTTCTCACGCGGAGACGCTGAGGTCGCGGAGATCTCAGTTTCGCACGGTGACTGCCAAGGGGATCCTTCGGCGCGCTACACCCCTCCGGGGTTCCGCCGCCTCAGGATGACACGACGGCTCAGCCTCTCTGTGTCCTCTGTGCCTCTGTGGTGAAATCTCCAGGTCTTCAAAGGCAATCAACCACAGAGGCACAGAGATCACAGAGAGATCTATGTTCACGTCGCCTCCGTCGCCTTCCTCATCTGCCACAACAGGTGGCTCAAATGCGAGCGCCGCGTCTCGCCGGTGGTCACAATGAGAAGCTTCGTGATCTTCAGCTCCAGCGCGTCCGTATAGAGCAGGATCAGCATCTCCTGGATGAAGCTGGTATTGAGAGTGACGTCGTTGTCGGTGCCGACACCGAGGCGTAAGCCCTTCTTCTCCCACCAAGAGAATGGGTGGTCCTTGTAGTCGGCCAGCGTGCCCGTGAGCTTCTTATTGGACGATGGGAGCGAGACCAGCGTCAGGCGTTTGTCGATCATCCTATTGAGCACGTCGTGCTGATAGTGCTCCACCTCGCGGGCGTGGTGGAATTTCGTCTTTGTGACCAGGATCGATTCTTTATCGGTCAGCGGCCCGCCGCGCAATAGCTTGTCGCGGACTTCCTCCTTGCCATCCCAATCCATGTCCAGCAATTCCGCGTGCTCGCGCGATCCGGGCGCCGGCGCTTCCTCGCGGGCGTTCGCGCGCAGGACGCGCTGGAGCAGGCTGTGGAAATAGAAGTTCGGATTGATGCCCATGCTGAGCCCGTGCTCGATGGCATCGACGTACCAGATGTTCATGGCGTTGTCGACGGCCTGGATGCCCTGCCGCAGCGTGTTCCACGTCTCGCCATGATGGCTGCGCGTTCGGAAGCCGTACGCCTGCAGTTTGCGCATGCCGACGCGCATTTCCTGAAAGTGGACTTTGCGATAGAAGCCGCGCTCGTTGCCGACGGTGTCGACCTCGGTCATGACGTCGCGCAGCTCGGGGTGTCGCTTGAGCAGGCCGATGATTTGCTGCACTTGATCGTCAAAGTGTGCGCGCTTCGACGGGTATCGCACGGCGTCGTAGAAGCCTGGCTCTTTCCGGAAGCTCGGCGAGAGCACGAAGCGGAACGCCGGGACCTCGGCCTGAAATGCACGAAAGCCTTCGTACAAGCCGAGCACGACATCCTCGGGGGTGAGCGCGGCGATGCCCGGAATCTGCTCCGAGGAGTCCGTGGTCTCGCGGAACAGCGTGAACTTCAGGCGCAGCGATCCGACGTTCGCGGTCCTGTGGAGCCGGCTGGCCATGTGGTAGGCAGCGTCGCGATGCGCGTCGCGGCTGATGAGGATCAGCTTGGCGAGATAGAGGATCTTGAGGTAGCGGTCGAATCGATCGTTGTCCCGAAGCCGGATCAGCGACGCGACGTCGTCCACGCCGCGGATCGGCAGGCTATGCGGGCCATAGACCTCGTCGATCTTCGATTCATAGAGCGCGCGCTGCGGCCCGCCGAGGAGAGGCTCGAGGCGCGGATAAATAAATGACGCGTCGAGTGAACCGGTGAGGTGGACGTGCTCGTCGTGAAACGGTATCGGAAACGCGCGTAGGAATCCGGCCATTGCCTCGGAGAATGGATGCTCCAGCAGCGGCTCGATCGGGATCTGCCCGAGCCGGAATCGTCCGAGCAACGCGTGAAACTCGCGGATGAGATTGCCGATCTCGGGGTCCTCATCGACCTGCGGCGATTGCTCGGCAAGCGCGAGCGTGTCCTCGAGCGCAAGGCCGCTGGTCTCGCTGATGAGCTGGGTGAGAAAGCGGGTGAGGCGGCGGGTGGGGGTGAAGTGCATGGGGCAATGCTAACAGCCAGCAAGGAGCG
>DASQGS010000443.1:0-14505 GCA_035632455.1 Thermoanaerobaculia bacterium
ACGCCCCCTCCGGGGGCTCCGCCGGCTCAGGATGACACTTTCCCGACGTTGTTCACGCGATCGAGGCCGCAGCGTTCCATCGCTCGTCATCTCGCGATCTCGCAGAAAGTCGTGCACTCGATCCCGTATTTTCGCAGCGCGGCGGCAACCTCGGGGCTGGTCAGAGCGGCGAGCTCGCCTTCGCGCTCGTAGCCCTCGGTCAGCGGGTCGCCTTCGTTCCACTCCACGGCAGCGGGATGAAAGTAGATCTCCGAGACGCCGTCCGGAAGCTCGCGAAGGATGGCCAGGACGCGGTCGAGAGTCATGTGTCCGCTGTCGCTCATCCCGAACATGGCGTCGTTCGTCGCGAGCCCGGTCCGGCGCACGCGCGCACGCATGAGCGAAAGCCATGGTCCGAGGAACAGCGACCACGCCATGCGGGCGGCGATTCCATGGCGTTCCGCTGCACGCCACGACGGAAGCAGAGGCTCATGCGGAATGCGCACGGCCCGGACGCCGTACTCGCGGCCGATCTCGAGAATCAGCCGCAGCACAGTGGGGTGATAGTGCATGTGATTGTGGGCGTCGACGTGATCCATCGGCAGCCCGCTGCGCTGAAAGGCTTCGAACTGCGCGCGGATCTCCGCGGCGAGCTGGCGCCGCACTCGCCCATGAAACGCGAAGCGCACGCCGGCGCGGAAGAGATCGCGCGGCAGCATGCCGTCCGGATCGACGAGGTCGGGGATATGCTCCGGCGGCAAAACCGGCTTGCCGCGAACCACCGTCACGTGCAATCCGATCTTCAGCGACGGAAGGCGTCTGGCGCGCGCGATGGCATCCTCGGCGGCGGGAGAGCCAACCATCAGGCTGGCGGCGGTGAGGATGCCGTTGGTGTGGGCCCGCTCGATGGCTTCGTTGATCGGAACGGCGAGACCGAAGTCGTCTCCGGTGACGATGAGCCGCTTCAGGCGCTCTCCTCCCGCGTGGCCAGGAACGTGAAGAACTCGACGCCTTCGCGCAGGCGGCGGACCAGCCAATGCGGGCTGGAGACCATCTCGTAGACGATCTCGCTGATCTTCTTCGGCCGGAAGTAGAAGCGCTTGTAGAAGCGCGCCAGGGCATCGAAGATCTCCTGCGACGAGAGGTGCGGATAGTTGAGCGAAGCGACCTGCACGCCTTCGTCGCTGACGAGATGGTTCTCGCGCAGCCAGCCGTTCTCGACAGCCTGCCGGTAGAGCTCGGTGCCGGGATAGGCGGCGGCGAGCGAGACCTGAATCGTGTGCGGGTTGATGTCGCGGGCGAAGCGGATCGTCTCTTCGATCGTCTGCTGCGTCTCGCCGGGAAGGCCGACGATGAAAGTGCCGTGAATCTTGATGCCAAGCTTGTGGCAGTCGGCGGTAAAGCGGCGGGCGATGTCGATGCGCGTGCCTTTGCGGATGTTGTTGAGGATCTGCTGGCTTCCGGTCTCGTATCCGACCAGGAGGAGGCGGAGGCCGTTGTCGCGCATGACCTTGAGGGTCTCGTAGGGCACGTCGGCCTTGGCGTTGCACGACCAGGTCACACCCATTTCGCCGAGGTAGCGGGCGATGGCCTCGGCGCGCGGACGGTTGTCGGTGAACGTGTCGTCGTCGAAGAAAATCTCCCGGACCTGCGGCATCTCGCGCTTGATGTAGGCCACCTCGGCGGCGACACTCTCGGCGCTGCGGGTGCGGTAGCGATGACCGCCGATGGTCTGCGGCCAGAGGCAGAAGCTGCACTTCGACCGGCATCCGCGGCCGGTGTAGAACGAGACGTAGGGATGGAGCAGGTATCCGATGAAGTAGTCCTCGATGACCAGGTCGCGCTTGTAGACGTCGGCGACCATCGGCATCTTGTCCATCTCCTCGAGAATCGCGCGCTCCTTGTTATGGACGAGCTTGCCGTCGACGCGGTAGCTGATGCCGTCGATCTCGGCGAAGGGTCTGCCTTCGGCGACCTCGAGGATGGTGTAGTCGAACTCGTTGCGACCGACGAAATCGATTGCCTCCGAGGCCATCATCGACTCCGGAAGGACGGCCACGTGCGCGCCGACGAATCCGATCATCACGGACGGATTCGCGGCTTTCAAGGCCTCAACGATCTTGGCGTCGGAACGAAACGACGGCGTGCTGGTGTGAATCACAATCAGCTCGTAGTCCTTCGCCAACGGCAGGATGTCCTTCAGCGTCAGTCCCCGAGCCGGCGCATCGATCAGCTTGCTGCCCGGAACGAGCGCGGCCGGCTGGGCCAGCCATGTGGGATACCAGAACGAGCGAATCTCACGCCGGGCCTGGTAACGCGATCCGGCGCCTCCGTCGAAGCCTTCGTACGACGGCGGATTCAAGAAGAGGGTTTTCTTCATCGAGCCAATCCTTCCTGATGCAACTCACCACTGCTGGAGACGCTGAACCTCGTCTCTCTCCAAAGCACATTGCGACCGAACCAGGTCGCGCAAAAGACGCAGAAGTTGAACGTGTCGCGAAGTGGAATCAAGAACAGCGAGACCACGCCGGACAATTGCAGCCGAGCCCGAACAGCCAGGTGCAGGACGATTCTGAGCGCGACCGCGGCTCCAAGTGCGATCCATCCCGCGGTCGCAAAGCGCGAGGCTAGCAGGAACGCAACCGCCCATGGCAGGAGCATGGTCAGCACGGAGAACGCGTAGCTGACGGGACGGACGGCGCGGATGGTGCGGCCCCAGCGAAGCTCGTGCAGAAAGACGCCGTGAACGTTCCGCTCGGCGACGATGGCATCGACGACGTACGGCGCGAGGGCGACCTTCATTCCGAGCCCGTGAATCACATTGCCGAGCATGTAGTCGTCGGCGAGGTAATCGGCCAGCGCGCGGAAGCCGCCGGCGCGATCGAGGGCGCTTCGCCGCACGGCCATCGTGGCGCCGAAGCAGAAGGCCAGCGGCTGGAGGGCGAGCGAAACGAGGACCGACGGGAAGAACTCGTCGTTGATGTGCATCGCCGCGAGCGCCGAGGCGAGACCAGGCGCGGGGCGGGCGGCGTACAGGCACGTGGCGGCTCCGACTCGCTCGTCGTCGAAGCAGGACGCGACGGCATGAAGGTAATCGGGACCGACGCGCATGTCGCTGTCTGCGACGATGAAGAGGTCGTGCTTCGCCTTGCGCTCGATGGCCAGGACGTTGCTGATTTTCAGGTTCGAGCCGGAGACGCGCGGCTCGATGACCAGCGAGACGTTCTGGTTGCCGCACTCGCTCATGACTTGACGCACGACTGCGACCGCGGGATCGCCGGCATCGCGGACGCCGAAGATCACTTCGTAATCGGGGTAGTCCTGCCTGCAAAACGACAGGAGATTCTCGCGCAGGCCAGGCTCGATGCCACAGAGAGGCTTGGCGATGGTTATGGAGTGCGGCCGCATGCCGCTTAGGGACTGCGTCGGCTCGCCGCCGCTTTTTGCCGGAACGGCACGGCCGGAGCCTGCCACGCGAACGACGGCAAACAGAGTATAAGCGATCGAGATCGCAAGGCCCACGAACGCCACGATTTCGACCGCGATCATCGCAAGCCCCTTATGGAGAGCACGAGGCATGGTAGCCGCCGGATGGCGGCGAAAGAACTTAGCCCCCGGCGCCAGCCGGGGGTGCGACGCCCTTGACCAAATCTCGTAGTGAGCCCGCGAAGCGGGCGAAAGGCGTCTCGAGGATTCTGTCGCCCGCGCTGCGGGCTCTGGATATTCAAGAGACCCTGAGAATCCCGGCACGTCCCGCTCCCCCGGCTGACGCCGGGGGCTACATTCTGTCGCCGCCCTTGGCGGCTAGAAGCGCGAGTGGCAGAGTCCACGCCAGTGGTCATCGAAAGCGGCAGCGAGCTGCCGCAGTCCATAGTGCGAGTGGTCACGGCGGCGATCATCGGAGGCCTTTCGCGCGAATCACGGGGTCGTTGCGATCCAGGGCGCGCTCGAGGTTGCGAACGATGCGGAACACGAGCGGCCTGCCGACCTTGGCGCCGGGTCCGAGCTTCTCGACGCGCTCGAGCGTGGCGCTGGCGAGCTGCACCGGCAGCGCGGCAAACGCGATAATCCCCCGCGGCGCGGCGCGCTTCTGGAGCATGAGCGTGTACTCGGTGGCGGAGCCGAGGTCGCGGCGCGCCAGGGCGAAGACCTCTGCGCGATCGGCGCTCGGCGGAATGTAGACCCGCCCCTCGGCGCGGTCGGAGTCGGCGTCCTTGAGAATGTTCACGAGCTGGAGCGCTTCGCCGAACAGCGCGGAGCGCGCGCGCAACTCGTGGGCCACGACCGCGAGGCGCTCCGAGGTCAACAGAAACAGCTCGGTGAGCATCTCGCCGACGATCCCGGCGACGATGTAGCAATAGTGGCGTAGGTCGTCGACGTCGTTGAGCTGGAGATTGCCGCCCTCGCTCGTCCGCTTTACGATCCCCGCCATTCCCTCGGCTGAACGGATCACGTGCGAGCGGATGATCTCGGACGAGGTCGCCGACAGCGAGCGCCAGGCTTCAATCACCGCGGGCGTTGCTTCGAGCAATTCGAGATAACCGGCGTGGCTCGACGGCCGCATCGCCGCCCAGGACGCGGCGAGGCTGCGGGCCTTGTCGAGATCGGGATCGTGCAACAACCCGCAGAACGCACCGAGGGCATCGACGCGCTCGCCGATCGTCCACTCCGCGGCATCTTCGAACGTATCGGCGATGCGGAACAGCAGGTAGGCGATCGTGATCTCGAGCCGGGTCGGCTGCGGCAACAGCGGAATGCAAAGGGCAAACGTGCGGCTCGTTGCTTTGAGCAGCGACTCGAGCCTGCGGATGGCCTCGTCGTCGATCGCGGCCGCGCGATTCCCTGCGGAATCGGAGCCGGCGATCACGGCTTGACATGCGGGAACATACGCTTTGAGAAAGTCCGCGAGCCGCAGCGCGCAGACGCTGAGCTTCTCGCGCATACCGAGAAGCCTCGGAATGGCCGTTGGATGGAGCAACGAGTAGCGCACGACGGCGGCGCGGTCGATCGTGCCGTCCGGACCGGTGCTGGCGGCGACGAATGCCGGGATCTCTTCCTCCACCGTGTCGAAGATCGCCCGGACGACGACGAACGGGATCTGGCGTTCGACTGCGGCGCGCGCCCATCCACTCGACTCCGTGTCCACCGCCGCGAGCGCGCCGCCGCCGTTTCGCGACACCAGCGCCAGCTCCCGCTTGGCCGCCGGGGTGCCGAGGATACGATCGGCTGTGACGATCGTGGCTCGCTCGACCTGCATGCTCACTGCTGCCGCGGCATCCAGGAACTTCGGATCGCCAGGCAGCGACGTGCCATCGCTGGAGACCACTTCGCTCGCGAGCGCGAGGTCGCTGAAGCGCAACGAGGGCGAGAGGCCGCCGGCGATGCCCGCGCCGATCAGCAGCGCGCAGTCGAAGCGGCGGAGCAGCTCGCGGGCGCTCTGCTGCGCGCTTGCCACGCCCTCGCCGCCGGCGGCCAGAACCACCGGCACGCCGGCGATCGTTCCGACGTGGCACTTGCGCGTTTCGATTCGCTCCACGCGGTCGATCGTCGCCGCGCGGAGCAACGGCTCCAGCTCCTCCGCGAGGGCCGTGACGATGGCGATGCTGCGGCTCACGAGGCCACCGCCAATCCGTGAACGTAGCCGTTGTCGCGAAACCATTGCACGGCGCGTTCGAGAGCCTGCTCGATCGGAGTCTGCGGCAGGCCGAGCTCGCGGACGGCCTTGGCGGACTCGAAGTACATCCGATGCCGTGCCATTCGTGCGCTGTCGAACGGAACGCGCGGCGCGCGCCCTGTGACTTTCGACCACGTTGTGTCGACCGCGGCGAATGCCATCGGAATCCAGTGCGGCAGCTTGACGCGCGGCGAGCGGAGGCCGCTGATCCGCGCCAGCACGTCGAACAGCTCCTTGAGTGTGGCGTTGCGGTTGCCGAGGATGTAACGCTCGCCGATGCGGCCCTTCTCGGCGGCCAGGAGATGTCCTGCGGCGACATCGCGGACATCGACGAGATTGAGTCCGGTCTCGACGTAGGCGGGCATCTTTCCGTTGAGAAAATCGACGATGATCTGCCCGGTCGGCGTCGGCTTGACGTCGAGCTCGCCGAGGGGCGTCGACGGATTGACGATCACCACCGGCAATCCATCATCCGCGGCCTGGCGCGCGACGAGCTCCGCCTCGTACTTGCTCTTCTTGTACGCGCCGATGAGATCGCCTGGATGCATCGGCGTCTCCTCGTCGGCAGCGCCGTCGTGCGCGATCCCGATCGCAGCAACGGAGCTTGTGTAGACGATGCGGCGAACGCCCGCTTTCGCCGCCGCGGCGAGGACGTTGCGCGTCCCCTCGACGTTGCTGGCGTACAGCTCGCGAGGATCGCGCGCCCAGAGTCGGTAATCCGCCGCGCAGTGATAGACGGTGCGAATGCCACTCATTGCCCGAAACAGCGACGCGCCGTCGCGAAGATCGCCCTCGACGAGATCGACCGCAAGCCCGTCGAGGTTCCTGCGCACGCCGGCGGGGCGGACCAGGCAGCGGACGCGCGCTCCCTTTGCGAGCAGAGCACGGACTACATGAGCACCGATAAACCCGGTGCCCCCGGTGACAAGGTCGATGCCTGCTGATTCCGACGTTGATACCGACACGGGCCCGTCCGCATGTTGCTCGTCTCGCGAGGATCGATCAACCAAGCAGGTTCCACGCCGCCATTCGGAACAGATCCCCGGGGTGCTTCGGCAGCTCCCGAACCACGGAAGCTTCGAAGCCGGAGTGCATCGCGCAGTTCTTGCAGAGATCGTCCTGACGCGATTCCCAGTATGGCCAGTCCGTCTCGTTCCAGAACTCATCCCACGACTGGGTGTAGCTCTTTCCGATGAGGTAGCACGGTCCCTTCCAGCCCCTCGGAGTGAACGTGACGGTGCTCCAGGGCGAGCAGTTGTAGTCGCGCATTCCGGCCGCGAACTCGAGGAACATCGGCGTCGAGGTCAAGCGGTACTTCTTGGAGATCTCCAGCACGCGGCGGAACTTCTTCTGGATCTCGCTCTTAGTGAGGAACATGTCGCGGTCGACCGATTCGTATTGATAGCCGGGCGAAACGAGCATTCCTTCGACGCCGAGGCTTGTGAGCAGCTTGCACAGCTCCTCGACCTCATTGACGTCCGTCTCTTTGAACACGGTGGTGTTGGCCATCATGTGATGCCCGAGGGCCACGCCCTCCTTGATCATCTCGATGGCTTTGTCGAACACGCCTTCGCGGGCGCAGACGAAGTCGTGTGTCTCGCGAAGTCCGTCGAGGTGGACGTTGATCATCAGCCGCTTGTTCGGCGGGATCACGCCGTAGACCTTCTGATCCAGCAGGAGGCCGTTCGTGCAGAGGTAGATGTGACGCTTCCGCGCGATCAGGGCCTCGATGAGCTGCGGGAGCTCGGGGTAGAGCGTCGGCTCGCCTCCGCAGATGGAGACGAATGGCGCGTCCGAGATCTCGATGGACTCAATGCACCTCTCGAGCGGCAGGCGATCGGCAAGCTTGCCCGTGTGGCGCTCGACCGCGCACCCGAGGCAGGCGAGGTTGCAGGTGTACAACGGCTCGAGCATCAACACGAACGGGTAGCGCGTGTTGCCTTGCAAGGCATTCTTGATCTGATGCCGGACCGTGCCGGCCGTGACATGGAGTGGAAATCTCATCGGTTCACCGTTCCCAGGCGACTCGCACTACCCAAGGTGTCCGACTGCATGCTGCGCCGGTACTCCGAGAGCGCCCAAAGTGGAAAATACGTGGCGTAGAGGTGGTAGCGAAGGTAGAAAACCTTCGGGAAGCCGGTCGCGGTCCAGTGCTCGTCACGCCAGGAACCGTCCTCGAGCTGATTGTCGATCAGGTAGTCGACGCCGCGGCGCACAGCCTGCGACTTGGCCGCGCCGGCCACGATCAACGAGAGCAGCGCCCAGGCGGTCTGCGAAGGAGTGCTCGGTCCGACGCCCTTGAGCGCGGGCTCGTCGTAGGAGCGAGGCAGCTCGCCCCATCCGCCGTCTTCGTTCTGACGCTCGATCAGCCAGCGGACCGTGCGCTGATAGCGTGGGTCGTGCATATCCTCGTTCGCCTTGGCCAGCCCGCGAAGAGCGAGGAAGCTACCGTAGATGTAATTGCAGCCCCAGCGCCCGTACCAAGTGCCGCTCGGATCCTGCGAGCGATGCAAGAAGCGGATCGCGGAGCGGATCGCCGGCTCCTTGGGATCATGGCCGAGCGCGATCAGAGCTTCGATCGTGCGGCCGGTAATGTCCTCACAGCTCGGATCGATCATGGCGTTGTGATCGGCAAAGGGGATGAAGGTGAAGACCTCGTTGTCGCAGCCCTTGTCGAACGCGCCCCAGCCGCCGTCGTCGTTCTGCATGGTGAGCACCCAGGAGACGGCCGAGTTGACAGCGTCCTGCCGGGCGCGCTCCTCGCGCGCGTTCGGGAAGCGAACGCCGCTGAGGGCAAGGAGAACCTCCGAGGTGTCGTCGGTGTCGGGATAGAACTCGTTCTCGTATTGGAAATACCAGCCAGCCGGCTTCCCTTGGCGATTGTTGCGCTTCCAATCGCCGATCGTCGTGACCTGCTTCTTGACGAGCCAGCGGGCACCCTCGAGGACGCGGGGATCATCGGCAGAGATGCCCGACTCGCGAAGGGCGTGAACAGCCAACCCGGTGTCCCACACCGCGGAGAAGCAGGGCTGGAGCCGAAGGGTATCGCCCTCTTCAATCTCGAGGCGCTCGAGCTCGCGGAGCTGGCTCTGGATCGCCGGGTGCTCGGGCGGACGGCCGAGCGCTCGGAACGCGAAGACGGTGTTGATGATCGGCGGGAAGATCGCGCCGAGGCCGCCGCTCATCTCGAGGCGCTCGGTGATCCACTTCGTGGCCTTGTCGAGGGCGCGTCGGCGGAACGGCTTGACCGGCAGCCATTCGACGGCCTTCAGCAGCAGGTCGATCCAGTGGAAGAACCCGCGCCAGAAGCGCTCGCGACGAGGGCGGTGCACGTGCGGGGCCATGGCCATCGCCAGCTTGTCGGCCCGAAGCTCCGGAATGGCATGCTGCGCCGGGACCTGGAACGTCGGCTTGAATGCCCAGATGATCGAGAGCGGAACGACGATTGCCCGCGACCAGTACGACATTTTGTAGACGTTGAAGACAAACCAGTCAGGAAAGAGGATGGCCTCCGGCGGCACGGCAGGACACTTGGCCCAGTCGTATTGACCGAAGATCGAGAGATAGATCTTGGTGAAGGAGTTGCAAGTGTCGATGCCGCCCATGGCCAGGATGACCTCGCGGGCCTGGAGCATGTGCGGCGCGTCGGGCCGGTCGCCTGCGATCTTCAGGACGAAATACGCTTTGACCGAGGCGCTGAGCTCCGTGGGACCGCCGGCGTAGATGGCCCATCCCCCATCGGCCAACTGCTGCCGCCGGATGTACTCAGCGCCCTTCCGAAAGCGCGGCTCGCGGGAACGGCCCAGGTAGTAGAGCAGGAGCAGGTACTCGGATTCGAGGATCGTGTCGCCCTCGAGCTCCCCGCACCAGTGGCCGTCGGGGTCTTGAATGGAGAACAGCCGCTCCTGCGCGGCGCCGATGGCGCCGTTCAGCGAAGCGGTCTCGGCGTCCGCGGTTGCCCGGGGAAAACTGAATTCTCGAACCGTCATTCCTGTAATTCTCTCCCTACCGACTCCGTGGTGGGCGTTGGCCACGTCGTCGTATTAACTCCAAGATCCCCTGTTTATTTCTCGCTTTGCCGTCCGGCGGGGCCGGGTCACTGCATATTGTGCCGTGACTCAGTCAAAAATGGTCATCTTTGAGCGTTCCCGGCCGCCGTCGGGGCCGTCAGTTCGCCTCGAAAGGTCATCAGTTTCGCACGTGCGGAAGCAAGATGCACGCACGATTTTGCAAAATGTCCATCGGCATCTGCAAGTGCCACTTCGGCTTGCGGGACGTCGTTCGGCGTGCCCCGCCCCTCCGCGGCCAGAATCTGCGTCAGACGGAGGCTCTCCCGCGCCACCGACTGCACCCGGGCGGAGAGCCGGTTCTCCTTCTCCGCGTCTCTCAAGTCAGCCTCCGCCTCGCGAACAGCGATTTCCAGGGCGTTCCGGCGGCTCTCGCGCTCGGCGCCCAGCCGGTTGATCTGGGCGAGCAGCCGTGCGGCCGCGGTGGCGCGACGTCCGCCGGTCCAGAGCGGAATGGTGACGCTCATACCGATGCTGGCGTCGTCCGAGCGGAATTTGTCGTAGAAGCTGGCGTAAAAGTCGAACAGACGCGCGTATTGAACCTGCACCGCGACGGTCGGCTGAATCAGTCTCCTTTGAAGCTCCTTGGCCCGGTGCAACTGCTCGATCTGGAGGTCGAGGCCGTTCAGCTCGGGATCGCTCGCCAGGGCGGCCGCAAGGTTGTCGCCGGCTGCGGAAACGGTGTCCGTGATCGATGAGAGAGGCGCGACGTGGAGCGGCTGGTCCGAGGGCCAGTCGATGAGCCGCCGCAGCCGCAACTCATCGAGCGAGGCCGCGCTCAGCGCCGAATCCTTCTTCCGCTGCGCGATCTCGATATCAAGAGAGGCTCGTTCGACGTCGATGTCGCGGGCGCGGCCCTCACGGGCGAGGGCCTGGGTCCGCTCGAGCATGGTCTGATGCGCCGCCACCTCATGACCGGCGGCTTCGACCAGAATCTCGCCGGCGGCGACCTGGGCATACAACTCCGCCGCGGTCACGGCGACATCGCGTCGCCGGGCTTCGAGTTGGGCCTTCGCGGCATCGACGTCCACGCCTGCGACGAGCGCGTCGGAGCTCGCCGAGGAGTCGAACAGGACCTTATGCGCCTCGATCATACCGATGGCTGGGACCTGACCGAGCACCGCGATCGGCAGGCCGGTCGCGTAGCCCGGCGTCGTCGACACGCTCATGGCAGGATTGAAAGCCTGGCGCGCCAGAAGCGCCGAGGCGCTCGAGTCATCGACGGAGGCGCGGAGCGCGCGCACGTCGGGCGAGTAAGCAATCGCGCGCCGGACGACCTCGTCGAGCGTGAGGGGCGTGGGCGTGGGCTGCTGGGCATTCGCCACATTCGACGCGAAAGCCAGCGTCAACGCGGCGATCAGCACCCCGATTAGCCGCAGGACGGCGGCGACAGAATTTACCCCCCGGCGCCCGCCGGGGGTCAGGCAGCATTTCCTATTCATACCTCAGTGCCTCCGTCGGATTCAGATTCGCCGCCCGGTAGGCGGGCACGACGCCGAACATGAGCGTCACCATCGCCGAGAAGCCGAACGCGAGGACCGCCGAGAGAATCGAGACGTGAATCTCGATGCGGTGGACGAACAGGCGCGCCAGCAGCGGCACGCCGAGCCCGAGCGCGACGCCGAGTGAAGAGCCGACGCTGCCGAGGATCAGAGCCTCGAGGAGGAATTGCATCAGAATGTCGCGCCGTCTCGCGCCGAGCGACATCCGCACGCCGATCTCACGCGTGCGACTCTCGACCGAGGCCAGGAGAATGTTCATGATTCCGACGCCGCCGACGATCACCGACACCGACGCCGCGAGGATGAACGTGACGATGAGGCCGGCCGAGATCGCCTTCGCCACTTTGATCACCGTGGTCATGCTGTCGACCTTGTAGACCGCGCCGGGATGATGCCGCTCCACGAGCATCTGCTCGACCGTTTTCTGGGCCATCGGAATGGCAGCGAAATTGCGGACCTCGGCGAAGAGCGTGTCGACGCGTTTCGTGGGCGTGAAGAACCATGCCACCGTCACCGGGATGAAGATCGTGTCGGTCCGCATCTCTCCCTGCCCCATCGTGTCCACCGGATTCTCGAACTCGCCGACGACCAGGAACGTCATTCCCAGCGTCTTCAGCGTCTTCTCCGGCCGCTCGTCCGTGGCGAACAGTTTCTCGTAGAGATTCTTGCTGACCACGCACACCTTCGATCGCTGATCGACGTCATCGCTGTCAAGGAACCGGCCGCGAATCATCTCGACGTTCCGCCGGACCTTCGGATAGTTCGGCGTCGTCCCGAGGATAGCGATGTTCGCGGCGTGCGCCTCGACGACCACGTTCCCGGTCAGCTCCACCATCGGCGTGACTCCGGAGAAAAGGTCGACGCGCGTCGCCACCGCCGAGGCGTCGGCGTCGGTGATGTTGTCGTCGATGACACGGGAGACGCCGGCGGTGACGTTGCCTTGGTAGGAGGCCCAAACGACCTGCGATCCGACCGCTTCGATCTGCGACATCACGAAGGCGCGACCACTGAGACCGAGGGCAACGACCATGATAATGGCGGCCGTGCCCACGATCAGACCGGCAAGCGTCAGCCAGGTCTGCACCGGATGGGTGCGAAACCGGTGGAGCGCCGTCTCCAAGACCTCCGGCCTGATCATGGCTGTGCGTGCCCGCCGTCGATGGACGTGCCGTCGCGAATGGTCGCGGCGCCGGGGAGGATTACCTCATCGCCCTCGTTCAAACCGCTGAGAATCTCGGCCTCGTTGGGACCGATGAGTCCGATGGTGACGTTCACCCGGCGCGCGGTGTGATTGCGGTCGACGTAGATGAAGCGCCGGTCGCCGTCGCGCCGCAGCGCTCCTCGGGGAATGACCAGCGCCGCCGCTTTCTGGCCGACGATGATCTCGACGTTGACCGATGCATTCGGCGGCAGCGCACTGGCATCGTCGGAGATATCGCCGATGACCTCCGCGACCTCGCGGCCGGCGACGTCGCGCAACCCCGGCGGCACGAGCAGAACTTGTCCGTTCCACCGCCGCGCGGGCAGGCCGTCGAATCGAACGATGATGGCCTGGCCGATCTTGATGCGAGGAAGGTCGGGCGCGTCGACGCGGATGCGCACCCGCACGCGAGCCGGCTCGGTGACGCTGCCGAGCACCTGGCCGGGAACGATGTTCTCGCCTCGCACTCGTGGGAGGTTGTAGACGACACCGGCGACGGGAGCGCGCACGGTGAGCTGGGCCACGCGCTGCTCGAGCTCGCGCGCCGACGAGGCGACGATCTCGCTGCGTTTGACCATCGACGCGATGTGCCCCTCGGCGGCGCGCACTTTCTCGACGGCCTGGCGGTATGCGAGATCGTCCGCACGCTGCTGCTCGGCGGTCATCGCTCCCGCCGTGACCAGCCGCTGGTCAGCATCGACCACGGCGCGAAGATGCTCCGCTTCGCGCTGCGCGCCGGCGAGCTCGATCGACGTCTTCTGCCGCTCCTCGACGACCTGCGCCGATTCGGTTCTCGCGCTGAGAAGCCGCTGTACGAGATCGGGATTGTCCAGCACCAGCAGCGCGGATCCCTTCACCACTTGCTGGCCTTCCTTCGCGAGGATCTGGCCGACGACGCCAGCCTCAGACGATCGGATCTCGCCCCCAGGCGGCGGCTCGAGCAAACCCTCCGCCAGGATCGGGACTAGAATCATTTTCTTCACCGCCGTCGCGGTCTGGACTTCGGTCCGGCCGCTGCAGTTCAGGAAAAGGACGGCGATTGCCGCGGTAGCTGGGATCGAATGCCTAAGTCCTCTCTTCACAGGCGAATCCTAGCAGAGTGGCCGAACATTGCATGTTCGGTCGGGCGCATCCGTCATCCTGAGCCGCGTAGACGGCGAAGGATCATCTTGGCAAGATCGTGATTCTCGCAAGGGATTCTTCGCCGCGCTCCACCCCTACGGGTTTTCGCCGGCTCAGGATGACGGCGGCCACTAAACCAGCGCCTCGTCCTTGGCAGCGACATCCTCCTTCACCACCGCGCGCTCGACGATGATCGTGCAGTTGGTCACGAGTGCGGCGATGGCACCGACTGCGGCGAGGACGGGTGCGACGACCGCGCCGATGACGCCGACTGTCAGCGGCACCTCGACGACGGTGTGTCCCTGCTCGTTCTTGATGATGATCCGCCGGACGTTTCCTTCGTGGATCAGCTCTTTGACTTTCTGGAGGAGCTTCTCGCCCTTCGTGTAGATGTGCTCAGTTGTGCAGTGCTCTCTTTCGGTTCCGGCGTTCGAGGTTGATTCAGCCATGGTGGTACTCCTTTCGGTCACAACTCCTCCATTTCATACGGACAACCGCACGGCAAGGTTGACGGCTGTAACCCGATGTGACGCACGAACCGAACTAGCGATCATCGTGCCAATCGCCGCGCTTCCCTCGATTCACTTCTTCTCGAATCGCGCCGCCGCCCCCAGCGCCTTCTCCGCGCCGCCCTCGCGCAGCCACTTCATCGCTTCCGCATCACCGCGCAACATGGCGTCCCAGAAAGCGAGCGTCACTCCTCGGATGATGCCGAGATGCGCCTGATGCTCCGCTCCGCCGGGCGGCCGGGTCTGCGGTCCCGGTGGTCCGTCGAGCCGCCCTGCTTCCATGGCGTCGTGCTCGGTCTCGAGATCGGCAAATGTGCGATGAACAGCGTCATCGATCGTCACCAGGTATTGATCTCCGCGATGAATCCGCTCGAACGGCCGGCGCCGGTTGGCGACTGTTGTTCGGAATACGAGCGACGCGTCTCTCGTGCCGGTCATGCTGAGGACCGGG
>DASQGS010000444.1:0-7629 GCA_035632455.1 Thermoanaerobaculia bacterium
AGGCTGGGGTTTGGAGGGACAGGAGGCGTTTTGGGCTAGACGCGATCCTCTCCTTCGCGCAAGATGTCACGTCGCGACAACGTCACACCGAACCCGTTTTTTCGGAGAGCTCGAGATCCTGAACGTTCTTCACCTTGCTGCAGGCAACCGCTGGACCGGCGCCGCTGCGCTGGCTTTCGCGGAAGTCGAAGCTCTCCGCGCCGCGGGTGTCGAAGCGCACTTCGGCTATGTCGGCGGCTACCTGCTCGAGGAGAAGATCGGGAATACTGCCTTCGCTCACCCTGTGATCGAGAAGCCGCAGAACCCGGCATCCTTCCGGCGGACGACCTCGGCTGTACGGAAGCTGATCGACACCTTGAAGATCGACGTCGTCCACGCGCATACCACCTACGATTATTGGCTGGCCCACTTCGCCGCCGGCAGAGCACACGTTTCGCGAACGTTTCACGCCCGGCGCATTCTCCGCTCGGACCCGATCACGCGCTACGGTGTGGCTCGAACAGCGGGACTCTTCGTCGTGATCAAAGCCTTCCTCGACGCCCCTCTGCTCCGGCGGCGACGTCCGGTGTTCACTCCTCCACCGCTCGACGAGCGTCAGTTTCATCCGAAAGGGCCCGATGTTCGGGCTGCGTACGGCGTCGCCGCTGCCGACGCGCTGGTCATCGTCATCGGCAAACTCTCGGCCGGCCGCGGCTTTGAGGCCGCGATCGAGACGCTGGCGGAACTGAAAGCGCGACGCGCCGGAATCCGCCTGATGATCGTCGGCCGCGGCGAGCACCGCCCGATCCTCGAGGAGCAGGCGCGTGGGCTCGGTGTGGCAGACGCTGTCATCTGGGCCGGCTACCACGAAGAGGATCTCGCCGAGCACTATCGGGCCGCCGACGTGCTTCTCTTCACGGCGAAGGGATCGGACGAAGGACATCGCGCGGTGATCGAGGCCATGGCCTGCGGCACGCCGGCGGTGACGTATCCGATCGAGGGCGTCGACGCCCTTCTCGGCGACCTTGCGCAGCGGCTGATTGCGCCCGAAGCCAGCCCCGCGAGTCTCGCCGCGACCGTCGACGCGATTCTTGCAGAAGACCGCGGCGTTCTGCGCGATCTCACCGCGGCACGGACCCTCGTCTTCGGCTACGCTCCGGCCGCCCGGCGCCTTCTCGACGTCTACGAGCATTTCCGCCGATAGGAACGTTGCGATACCTTCCCGATCGCAGCGGATGTCTCCGCCAGGCGAGGGGTCAACCATTTCTCAACGTAATCTTGCTGTAATCTCCCTGTCCTTCAATTGGCCGCGAAATGGGAATCTCCTGGTAGACCGGCAACAAGGCTTGCGCAATCGAGAAGGGGCCTTCTGACTCAAGACGGCTGAAGCCATGCTGGACCCTACACTCGCTCTGTTTGCCAGTTACGGCGCGCGTGCGGTTGGCGCTGCGGCCATGACCCTTCTGCTGTTCGGATTCTTCCGGCAGTATCCGAAGCTCTACCTACGCCATTGGACTCTCGGATGGATGGCCCTGGCGGTGTATCACCTGGCCGGCGCGATCGCGATGACCAGCGACTCTGTCCGCGTGCCGGCCTGGATCATCTCGTCGGTTGCGGGCTATCTCGAGGTGGGATGGCTGCTGTTCGGAGCCTACGAGCTCGCGCGCCGCCGGCCTGTCCGGATCAGCGACGCAAGGCGAATCACGATCGGACTGGCTGCTCTCGGCCTCGCAACATCCCTCTTTCTTTTCGGCGACTCTTACAGTCCGGATGTTCGCCGTCTCGCGCACTCCGGAATCCACTCGCTCGTGGTTGCCATCGCGTTCGGCGGCGGAGCCATCTTTCTCTATCGCGTGCGGCGGCGCCGTCGAGGGATCGGATTCTTCGTCATTGCCACGGCATTCGCGCTCACATCGCTCGCGGCCCTGCTTCATTTCGCAGCCAGCATCTTCCGAGCCGCTCCGGGCACCGACCACGAAGCGCTGCCGTTTCTCGGCTATCTCGACTTCCTTGTGCAAGCCATTATGGGAATGGGAATGATTGCCTGCCTGCTCGAGGACGAGCGGGAGGCATCGGAACTGGCCACCGTCGAGATCGAGCACCTCGCCTACCACGACGCCTTGACCGGGCTGCCGAACCGGCCGTTGTTCATGGACCGGCTCATCGTCGCCCTCACTCAGGCCAACCGATACCACCAGAAGATGGCCGTCCTCTTTCTCGATCTCGACCGATTCAAAGAGATCAACGACTCCCTCGGCCATTCCACGGGCGACGCGCTGCTCAAGTCGGTTGCTGAGCGCATCCGCCGCTGCGTTCGAGAGGGCGATACGGTTGCGCGCTTCGGCGGCGATGAGTTCACACTGCTCATACCGAAAATCGACAACGTCGAGGACGCCGCCAAGATCGCGCAGAAGGTCCTCGAGAACCTGAAGATCCCCTACCAGATCAATGACCGCGAGCTGTTCGCCACCACCAGCATCGGGATCAGCATCGCCCCAAACGACGGTTCCGATGCCGAGACTCTGGTTCGCAATGCGGACACGGCCATGTACCGCGCCAAGGAGCAAGGCCGCGACAACTACCAGCTCTATGCACCGGCGATGAACGCCCGGGCGCTGGAGCGCCTGGCACTCGAGAACATGCTCCGGCGGGCGCTGAGCCACCAGGAGCTCGTCGTCCACTACCAGCCGCTCATCGAGCTGCCCTCTCGCGCCATCGTTGGCGTAGAGGCGCTGCTTCGCTGGCGGCACCCGCAGCTCGGGTTGCTCTCGCCCGCTCATTTCATCTCCGTGGCCGAGCTGTCCGGTCTCATCGTACCGATCGGAGGATGGGTAATGCGGACGGCGGCGAAGCAGGCGAGGATCTGGCAGAAGCGAATCGATCCGGCATTCTCGGTTGCCGTCAACCTTTCGGCGCGCCAGTTTCAGCAGCCGGATCTGGTCGAGCAGATCAGCCGGGTGCTCGACGAGGTCGGCGTCCGGCCGTCGACGTTCGAGCTGGAGATCACCGAGAGCAACGCCATGCAGAACGCCGAGAACACGATCTTCACGCTGCGCGAGCTCAAGGCGCTCGGCGTCAGGATCTCGATGGACGATTTCGGTACCGGCTACTCCTCGCTGAACTACCTCAAACGCTTTCCCATCGACACGTTGAAGCTCGATCAGTCGTTCGTCAACGACATCCATGCCGATCCGAGCGATGCGGCGATCGCCAGCGCTGTGATCGCGATGGCCCACAGTCTCAATCTGATTGTGGTCGCGGAGGGCGTGGAGACCGAAGAGCAACTGGATTTCTTGAGCCGGCAACGCTGCGACAGAATTCAAGGATTCCTGTTCAGCGCGCCGATGTCCGCGGACGAGCTCGAGCCCTACCTGCTCGAACAGAGGGAGTTGCTCGCGTAGAGATCGGTCAGACGGTGCGCAGCACTGCGCGCACGGGGCTGGCATCGGCGCCGATGAGCCGCAGCGGAAGCGCGATGAGCTCGTACTCGCCTTCGTCGACGCTCGTGAGCACGATTCCCTCGAGGATGGCCATGTCGTGGCGCCCGAACGCCTTGTGGGCCTCCAGCTCCTTCGAGTCGAAAGGATCGACCGATGGCGTGTCGATGCCGACGAGAATCACGCCGCGATCGTGCAAGAAGTTGACGAGCTCCGGCGAGAGGCTTGCGAAATCGTCGTTCCACCGGCGCGGGTCAGGAAACGTGCCAGTGCGAAAAAGAACTCGCGGCGCAGCAATCGCTCGACCGGCTAGATCCGAGGGCAGGATCCTCGTCCCGCGCTCGACGGTCACGTGCACGACAACGCAGCGCCCCATGTAGTAGTCGAGCCTTCGCGAAGCGATGTCCGCTCCACTGTCGATGTAGTGATTCGGCGCGTCGGCATGTGCGCCGACGTGGACCGTCGAACGGATATCTGAGAGCGTGATATTCGCGCCGGCCCGCATGTCGAGATTGACGTTGCGCACGAAGGGGGTGTCACCGGGCCAGACCTGGATCGACGCATCGATCTCCGGCGAGATGTCGATCAGTGCCATGCGAGATTACATTCTACTTGCCTCTGATGACCTCGGTGCTTCTCTCGCTGGTTCTTCCTCTGCTGCTGTGGTTGTTTCGGAGGTGATGGGAGCCGCGAGGCGTCCCATCACCTGCCGAAGTCGTGTCATTCTGAGTCCGCGGTACCCCGGAGATAGGAAGGGTGGCCGCGTCTCAGGATGACACGACCCGTCGCCGTCAGAATCAGGTGCTGCCGTCCTATCGCCAACGGCCCTCGACCCAAAACCAGTCACCGCGACGGCTTTCCCACCGGCCCGGAACCCACATTGCTCCACGCCGAGGAGCAACGATCCAGCGGCCGTCGACCCACTCCCAACGGCCCTCGACGCGAACATAGTGCCCCGGATCCCAGACATGAAGGACGGACGGCGCGACGCCGATGACTTCGACGCGGGCCATTGGCGGGCCCGGGATGATCACGCGCGCTGCGCATCCGAAACTCAACAGCGTTCCAACCAGAAGAGTACTTGCAATGAGCGATTTCATTACGCACCTCCACGATGAGGTGACGACCCAGGAGTTAAGAGCGTTGACGTCGATTCTGTGTCAGGTTTCGTAACGGGAATGCCGGACGAATGTCATCCTCGAGGGCCTGCCGAGACCGGTTCCGGTTTATTTCCCATCGCGTTTTCGAAACCTAACCCTTGTCTGATTCGTAACGTCGTAGAACCGACGGAGCCAGGAACGTGAACCGCGCAGCGACTCTGGGAGCATTCGCGATGGCCGTGGCCGGCGCACTGTACGCCGCAGTCCCGCAGCGTCAGCTCATCGTGACCCAGCAGGACCACACACTGGTCGACGACTGCGAGCACTTCCATACGCACACGCTGACGTCGTTCCCATCAGAGCGTCACGCGCGCGAGCAACGCGAGCTCTCCCTGGGAGCCGCCGAGAAGCTGCGCGTTCGCGCCGGCGAGCAAGGGGGAATCTCGATTCGCGGATGGGACCGGCCGGGAGCGCGGCTAACGGTTTGCAAGTACGCGGCGGCTCTGACCGATGCGCAGGCGCAACGGCTGCTCGACGGTGTGAACGTGCATGAGCGAGGCCAGGATATTTTCGCGAGCGGCCCGGAGATGAACGAACGCCAAGCCTGGTGGGTGCACATGGTCTTGAACGTACCGCGGCGCGCGACGCTGGATCTCGCCTCGGCCAACGGCGGGATCGCAATTCGCAACATGAACGGTCGCATCACCGCGCACGCCACGAACGGCGGGATCTCGCTCGCGTCGTCGACCGGCGATGCCCGTCTCTTCACCGAGAACGGCGGCATCTCGCTCGATCGGATCTCCGGCCGGACGGAAGCGACGACCGAGAATGGATCGATCACGCTCGCCGAGGGCGGCGGCGAGATCGCCCTACGCACCGGCCGCGGCGGCATCAGCATTCACCTCAGCGACTCCTGGCACGGCCCCGGCCTCGACGCGCACTCCGCGGATGGCGAGCTGCGACTGCACGTCCGCGACAAGCTCCCAGCTACGATCGAGGCCAAGACCTCCGACGATCGTGGGATCATCTGCAATCTGAAGAGCTGCTCGGACGGCCTCGGCAGTTGGGGCCCCGACCGCAAGGTCCTTCGCATCGGCCGCGCCACGCCGATCATTCGCCTCTCGACGCTGCACGCACCAATCACGATCGAGATGCCGTGAGCAATCGCTCGCGCTGGGCCTTAGCCGCCGAAGGCGGCGCGAGAATGTAGCCCCCGGCTTCAGCCGGGGGTTAGCGGTGGCGCGGCAAGACCCTATGAAGCCCGCGAAGCGGGCGACAGGTTCTCGGTGGCACGGTCGAGGCGAGATCGGCCTCGCTTGATTACGCGCTCCGTGGCTCGATCACTTGAGAGGCAAAATGTCCAAACTCCAGGGCCCAGCAGCGCTGGGCCGCTCCGGACCTACTACATCCCCTTCACGTGGATGTCGCCTCCCGACGTACGCAGAACGAGTTGCGCGCCGCCGCCGTTCATCTTACCGACCAGGCTGGAATCGTGGTGCCTACCCTGAATCGTGACCGGCACATCGGCAACGACGTCGCCGCCGCTGGTGTGGGCGTCGAGATCGAGTGCAGCATTCTTCGGAATCCAGACCGTGATTCCGCCGCCGGATGTCGTGAGGCGCGACTCCGCGTGAAGAGGCTGGGTCAGCTTCGCCGTGACCGAACCGCCTGAGGTGTGAGCGTCGACGGCTCCGCCGGCCTGCTCGATTCGGATGTTGCCACCAGAGCTTCGAGCCAAGAGCGAGCCCGTGACGCGGCCGACGTCGATCGATCCTCCGGAGGTCTTGGCTTCGGTCGATGAGCCGGCCTCATCGATGTGGATGTTCCCGCCCGACGTGTGCACGACTGCCTCGCCGGTCGCGGCGGCAAGCTTGACGTTTCCGCCCGAGGTCTTTGCCTTCACGGTCCCATTGATCCGTCCGATCTCGATGTCGCCGCCGGAGGTGTGGCAGGCCACCGTACCCGCTAAATTGCCGATCCTGATATCACCACCGGAGGTGTGGAGATCGACTGAGAAACGCGAGGGCACCGTGATGACGAACTTGAGTCCGAGCTGATTCCAGAACTGGAAGAACGACCAGGGCCGGTCGTATCGCGCCTGGACGCGCACCTCCGAGCCGTGCTGATCGAATGTGAGCGCGAGGTCGCGGAAGATCTCGTCCGCTCGCTTCTGGTTCGAGGTGTTCGCATCGCGGACGACGTCCACGACGACGTGGTCTCCGCCCGTCGCGACGCTGATGTCACCGAGATCTGCGTCAACGACCAGTGACCCGCCCGCTCCAACCGGGAACGTGCGGTGAACCGTGTTCTGAATGTTGGCTGTCGCCGGGACAACCAACGCCAACGCGACGACAAGGGCCACGGACGTGACTCGGAATTTGTGTGACATGGAAGATTCCTCCAGCGGCGGGTGATACGGCCAAAAGGAGAGAAGGTTGCCAGTCTCAGCGACGCGCGCCGGCGATTCAAGACGGCCATTCATGGCCTCCGGCGGCGCGGTGCATCGGTGTACACTCCCCGCTGCATTTCTCGCCCGGAGAGGACCATGCCCATCGACGAAGCAGGATTCCGCCGCGCCATGTCGCAGTTTGCCAGCGGCATCACGATCGTGACTGTGGAACATGAAGGAACGCTTTACGGCATGACCGTCTCGTCCTTCGCCTCGGTTTCATTGCGTCCTCCGCTCGTTCTGGTCTGCATCGAGACGCAGCTCAAGACTCACTCCGCCATCATCGGCGCAGGGTCGTTCGGCGTGAGCATTCTCGGGCACGGACAAGAGGCGCTGTCAACACGCTTCGCTACGCGCACCGACGATCGATTCGCCGGACTGGAGCTGCGTCGAGGCGAGCTCGGCACGCCGCTTCTGGCAAAAGCGCTCGCAACGATCGAGTGCCGTCTCCACGCGCAGCTTCCAGGCGGCGATCACTCGATTTTCGTCGGAGAAGTCTTGGACGCCGTCGTCACCGAGAGCGATCCGCTCCTGTATTTCCGCGGGGGCTACCGAGAGCTGCGATGAGGATCCCCCACATTCGGCGATGACCGCACGACGTATCCGCTGAATGGGCGAGCTCCCCACGCCAGGAAACCTCGCCTCATGAACGAGACTCTCTTCC
>DASQGS010000445.1:0-14770 GCA_035632455.1 Thermoanaerobaculia bacterium
CCTCGCCTTCTCGACGTCCTTCAGACCCTTCGACGAGAAACTCGCCGCGACAGCCGTCCGTGACCCAGATGCCGTCTCTGTCAAAACCCCAGGTAGTGCCTCGAATGCAATCGCGGCGGCCGAGCTGCCTCGACAGGCGGACGCCGAACGGCACGTCGACGTCGCAGCGATGCCTGCGTCCGCTCGATTCGCAGACGATCGTCAGGTCCTCGCGCGAATGCCTGCGCTCGATGACAAAATCAGCTCGGCACCCGCGCTCCACCCAAATCACGCCATCGTCGAAACCCCAGGTCTCTCCCTTGACACAGGAGGCGGTGCTCAACTGGTGCAGCACCCTCGGAATCCCCCTGGTCTCATAGCTGCACCTTTCGCGCCTTCCTCTCGACTCGCACCGGACCGTCTCGTCGGCGGAGGCAAGGGTCGGGATCAGGGTCATGACCGCCAGGATCAACAAAACAAAGAGATTGCGTTTCATATCGGATCGCCTTTCATGGAGCTGGACGTAAGAACGCTCCGCCTATGTGCAACATTTTCGTACAACCGAGTCGTGAGGAGTATAGCGGAGGGTTTGGGTCAGTGGTCAGTGGTGGTCGGTGGTCAGTGGTCAGTTGCCAGCATCGACCCCGCCATTTTGAGGTGCCCTCGCCGCGCTCCGGGGTTTCGCTGTCTCAGGATGACGCGAACGGTTCAGCTCGCCTTCTTCCTCACCGTGACGGCCGAGGTGACTCGCGCCACCTCCCCCACCACGTAGCACGCGATCTCGAGTGAGGCCGTGGCTGCGGGCGACGGGGCGTTGCAGACGTGCAGCGAACGCTCGCCCTCCAGGACCAGGAAATCGTCAACCAACGTACCATCGGCCTTGAGGGCCTGGGCCCGGATGCCGGACTCGGCGCGGACGAGATCGCGTGAACGGACCTCGGGGACGAGGCGCTGCAGCGTCTCCACGAAGCGGCGCTTGCTGATCGAGCGCAGCATTTCCGTCAGGCCAAAGCGCCAGTGCGCCGCGGCCATCCGCCAGAAGCCGGGCCAGGTGAAGGTGCTGGCCATGTCGGAGGGACTGAGCGCGAACTTCGAGTACCGCTCGCGGGCGTAGCTGAGCACCGCGTTCGGGCCGGCGTGAACGTGCCCGTCGATTCCGCGCGTGAAGTGCACGCCGAGAAACGGGAACTCCGGATTCGGCACCGGATAGATCAGATTGCGCACCAGCGACCTGCGCTCGGGTCGCAGCTCGAAGTACTCGCCGCGGAACGGAATGATCCGCGCTCCGGGCGCGAGATCGCCCATCTTCGCGACGCGATCGCTCTGCAAACCGGCGCAGGCAATGATGAAACGGGCTTCGAAATCGCCGCGCGCCGTGATGATCCAGTGGCTGCCCGGGTTCGTGAGAATCCGGCTCACTCCGGCGCCGGTGACGACGCTTCCGCCGTGGGTCTCGATCAGATCCTCGAGCTTCCGGCAGACGCCGGGAAAATCGGCGATACCGGCCGACGGCACAAGCAGCGCCTGGCGGCACGATAGATGCGGCTCGATCTCGCGCGCCTCGGGTGCCGTCAGCAGCCGGGCCTCGATGCCGTTCGCCTTCGCCCGCTCCGCCAGCGCCCGCAGACCCGGCAGCTCGCTCTCCTCCACCGCCGCGATCAGCTTTCCGCAGACTTCGTGCGCGATCCCGTGCTCCCGGCAAAACGCAACCATGGCACGATTGCCTTCGCGCCCGAGCTTCGCCCTGAGCGACCCGGGCTTGTAGTAGATGCCGGAGTGAATGACGCCGCTGTTGCGTCCCGATTGGTGCAGCCCAACGCTGCGCTCCTTCTCCAAGAGCACCACCGTACATCCCGGCATCTGCCGGGTCAGCTCGTAAGCGACCGCGAGGCCGACGATTCCGCCACCGATGACTGCATAGTCGTGCATGGGAGCCTTCCTGCCGTTACTCTCTATCTTATCGAGATCCCACGCTACGCTATCGCCGGAGCCTGCCGCGCTCGGTGACATCGGGCACCAGGCAGAGGCCGCGGGGTGCCACGGGCGCCCTGGAGCTTGGACGTTTCGTTCGATCAAAGTCGATTGCGGCAGCAAGAAGCCCTCTCCCGACGGGCTGGAATTGAACGGGTCTTCGCGAACCGGTGGTGCGTCTGCGCGCACCGCCGGCTATTCGCCGGCACTCCTCCGGAGTGCGCGGGGGCGCCAAGGGGCACCTGCGCAAGTGTGGCCATAGGCTCCTGCTCGACGTTCTCTCGTGGGACGCACGCTCAGGCAGGACATCCTGTTAGCCGGAATGGCTTTGACCCACAAAAAAAGATCGCCGCCCCGGGTGAAAGGGCGGCGATCAGAGCTGCTACGGGCGACCGCGTCAGGTGACGCGACGAGACCGGGCCGGCACCAGCGCCACCGGCCTCAGGTCCAACATCCGAGCGCTCTTACCAGCGACGGTGGCCGAAGTGGTGGCCTCCGTGGAAACCGAAGCCAAAACCGAGGCCGATTGCCACGCGCGGCGAGTACCAGTATGGGTCATACCAAGGGTCGTAGTACGGGTAGTACGGACCGGCGTAGCGGGGAGCGTAGACCACTTCGCGGTGGTCCTTGCCGCGCGCCGCGGCCTCATCCACGACCGCCTTGATGAGCTGCTTGGACAGGCCGGCGTCGTTCATGGCGATGATGTCGTCGGCCGTGACCTCGAAGTTTCCGGGCGCCCGATCGAGAAATGCGATGATGGAGTCATCGCTGACTCCCGCTTTGGACATCCGGATGACGTCGTCCACCACCTTCGTCTGCACGGCGAGAACCGGCGCCGCTGCAGCAATGAGGAAGAAAACGGCAACTGCGGAAAGGATTCGTTTCACGTTGGGCCTCCTGTGCCTGGCCATTGCAACTGCCATTCTACGCTCATCGTCAATGCGAGGGTCGGGCCAGGTTTCGGACCCGTTTTTTCAACGAGATAGCAGCGATTCCGTGCCTCGGCATCCCGAGGATGATCGCAATCGAGGACGGCACTGTCCCCGAACGCGGTCAAGGATTGATCCACGCAAGCGCGGTCCGCCAACCACAACCGCCGGTCCTTCCGAGCCGATTTGACGATGCCGGGTCTGATGGTTACGCCACTGCCTGCCGTGGCACGGCTCGCACCTGAAATCGCTCGACCGCCTCGGCGAGCATGCGTGACGGCGTCGAGCGACCGATATCCTTGACACCAAGCATCGCCAGCGCTGCGGCGAGCGTCGTTGTGACGCGATCGCGGTCGAGCGACGGCAGGGGCAGCGCACCGTCGCGCTTGCCGAGCTTCGATCCGTCCGCGCCGAGGACAAGCGGAAGATGCGCATATCGCGGCTCGGGGAGACCGAGAGTGCGCTGGAGCGCGATCTGCCGCGGGGTCGACTCCAGAAGATCGCCACCGCGCACCACCTGCGTCACGCCTTGCGCTGCATCGTCGACGACGACGGCGAGTTGATACGCGAACAGGCCGTCAGCGCGGCGGATGACGAAGTCGCCAGTGCGCTCGGCGACATCTTCTTTGATGCGGCCATGAACGAGATCGTCGAATGCGATCACGCCAGCCGGCACGCGAAACCGGATGGCCCGGGGTCGTGCGCCGGGCTCCAGGCCGTTGCGGCACGTTCCAGGATAGATGCGCGCCTCGGCGTCGACTGGATCGCCGGCCGCCGGCGCCGATGCGGCGCGCAGGATGTCGGCGCGGGAGCAGGCGCAATCGTAGGCCTGCCCGCGAGAGCGAAGCGCTTCGAGCGCCTCCGCGTAGCGAGCGATTCGTTGCGATTGCCAGACGACGTCGCCGTCCCATTCCAGTCCATAGCGCTGAAGCGCGGCGAGGATCTCCTGGCCGGAGCCGGCGACAACGCGCGGCGTGTCGAGATCCTCCATCCGCACGAGCCATCGCCCGCCGGCCGAGCGTGCGAAGAGCCACGACCCGACCGCAGCGACCAGGCTTCCTAGGTGAAGCGGCCCGGTTGGCGATGGAGCGAAACGCCCGACGACCTCATGGTGTGACACGGGTCGCAAACGTCCGACACACTGGCGGAATTCGCGCAACGCCTTCGAGTTGGTTGCCATCGCTCCCACGACGGCGTCTAACGCGCCGGAGAACGCTTAGCGATGTCGAGGAGGTTCATCAAAGTGCAGTCGGTGACGATCACGCTCGTGCTGATTCTGTCAGCCCTGGTATTCGTGCTCCTTCTGGCCGTAGCAATGCGCGCCTGCGTTGCACCGGCGAGATCCGGACGCGTCAGGTCCCGCTCCGCGACAGCCGGATCGGATCTTGCGCGCCGCGCCCGATCGCTGCCTCGCCCGGCGGCCCAGCGCGTGCTGGGCCCTACGACACTCTATTTCGGTGCGCCCCCACGGAAATCAGCATCCATTGATAATCACGCGCAAGCACCACCGAGTCGTGAGACACTAAGGGGAGCAATTGTGGGGTTCCCGACAAGTAGTGTTGTGGGTGGCGTTCAAGAAGGCGCTTCGCGGCTGAAGCGCATTTGACCGCACCTAGGTCTCCCGCGCGACGGCAGGGCACAGTCAGGCCTTGTCTACGGTCCTGCGCGGACCAATGAGGTCGACCAAGGCCTGAATGCTCGGAGGCATAGGCCGAAAGGTGATCGTAGGGCTGTATGACCGCGATTCTGACGCTCTCCGTTGTCATTCAAATTGTCGCAGCGATCGTGGCGATCAGGCTGATTCGCCTTACAGAGCGGCGTCTGGCCTGGAGTCTGATAGCCGCAGCGTGGCTCCTCATGGCCGGCCGGCGGTTCATTCCTCTCTACAATGCGCTGATCCATGACCAGTCGGTGACGCGCGACCTCCCCGAGGAGGTCCTCGCCCTCGGCATATCCTCCCTGATGCTGGTCGGTGTTGTTGGCATGAGGCCGCTGTTCCGCGGGATCAAGCGGACGGAAGCTGAGCGCCGCATGGATCAGTCGAGGTTTTCGGACATTCTGGAGGCGCTGCCACAAGCGATCTTCCGAAAGGATCGCGACAGCGTCTACCTCGATTGCAACGGCGCTATGGCCCGCGCGGCCGGACTTCGCAGCGCTGCGGATATCGCCGGGAAGACCGACGCCAACCTCCCCTGGCGCGACCTCGCCACCGACCTCCGCGCCGACGACTCCGAGGTCATCGAGACCGGCATCGCAAAACGCCACGTCATCAGAATTCTGTCACGGGCCGATGGGACGCAGGCCTGGATGGACATCACCATCATCCCCCTCAGAGACGCCGCCGGACACGTCCAGGAAATCGTTGGAGTCTTCGAGGACATCACAGAGCGCAAGCAGGCCGAAGAGGCGCTCTACAAGTCGGAAAGAAAATTCTCGCGGGTTTTCATGTCCGCTCCGGCTGGAATCTCCGTCAGCAGGGTGAGCGACGGCCGGCTGCTCGAGATCAATCTGGAGTTTGCGCGGATGTTCGGGTATCGCAGGGATGAGGTCGTCGGCCGGACATCACTGGAGCTGGGGCTCTGGCCGGTGGCCGAGGATCGCGAGCGCATCATTCAGCTCCTGTCTGAACAGGGAGAGGTGAACGACCTGGAGCTCCGGCTGCGAGCAAAGAGCGGCGCGATTCTGACCATCCGGTTCTCCGGCGAGTTCGTTGAGATCGAGGGTGAGAAGGTCATCCTCTCCACCTTTATCGACGCCACGGAGCGCAAGCGGGCGGAGGAGACGCTCCGTGAGTCCGAGGAGCGTTACCGCAGTCTCTTCGAGAACTCGATGGTCGGAATCGCTCAGGCGCTGGAAGATGGACGCCCGATCCGCGTGAACCAGGCGTACGCCCGGATGTACGGCTACGAGAACCCCGAGGCGATGCTTGCCGAGATCAGCGGCGCCGGGCAGATCTATGCGAACGCCGAAGATGCAGCAAGAGTTGCGCGGATTCTCGCCGAAAAGGGCGAATTGGAGCCGTTGGAGCTTCAGGTCGTGAGGCGGGATGGAACGCCTTTCCATGTTCTCGCCGCCGCCAGAGGCGTGAAAGGCGCGGGCGGAGAGATGCTCCTCTACGAACACACTCACATCGACATCACGGAGCGCAAGCGCACCGAAGAGGCATTGCAGCGGGCGAAAGATTTCGCCGAGAGCCTCATCCAGACGGCGAACGTGATCTTCCTGCAGTTGGACGCGGCCGGCAACGTGATGAAGCTCAATGCCGCAGCCGAGGAGGTCACCGGGTACAGCCGGGCCGAGGTCGAGGGGAGGAACTGGTTTGAGGTGATGGTCCCCAGAGATCGATATCCGCACGTTTGGGACGAGTTCGTTCGGATCACGGCGAAGGGCGAAGTGCGCGGCGAGATCTTCGAAAATCCCGTGCTCACAAAGCATGGCGAGGAACGGCACATTCTCTGGAAGAACACGGTATTGCGCGAATCGGGAAATGCGGTGGCCACGATCTCTTTCGGCATGGACATCACGGACCGCAAGCAGGCCGAGGAGGAGAACGTCAAACTGGAGAAGCAATTGCAACAGGCCCAGAGAATGGAAGCAATCGGAAACCTCGCCGGCGGCGTGGCCCATGACTTCAACAATCTGCTTCAAGTGCTGCTCACGCAGTCACAGTTGCTGCGCATTCAGTCCGCCGACGCCGAAAAGGTCAAACGCCTCGCCCAGGACATCGAACAGACCATCAAACGCGGTTCGTCACTGACGCGGCAGCTTCTTCTGTTCTCGCGCCGGGACATCGTTCATTTCCAAAAGTTGGATATCAACGCGTCCGTCAGGGACGCGACGAGCATGCTGCGACGGCTGGTCCGTGCGAACATCGCCTTCTCCCTCGAGCTTACCGAAGGGAAATTGGTCGTCGAGGCCGACCGTGGACAGATCGACCAGATCCTGGCGAATCTCGTCGTGAACGCGTCCGACGCCATGCCTGACGGCGGAAAGCTCGTCATTGGTACCAGGATCCTCGAGGGGAACAAAATGGAGCTGTCGGTCGGGGACACCGGTCACGGAATCTCCGACGAGATCCGCGGCCGGCTGTTTGAGCCGTTCTTCACGACGAAGGGGAGTGGAAAGGGGACCGGTCTCGGGCTCTCGGTCGTTCACGGGATTGTCGAGCAACATCGAGGTCGCATCGAGGTCGACAGCGTTGCCGGCGAGGGAGCGACGTTTCGGATCATTCTTCCACTGGCCGAGGAGAGCGTGGCAGCGCGGAATGTTGCCGCGAGCGCTGCCCTGGCCCACGGACATGGCGAGATGATTCTCGTCGTCGAGGACGAGGAAGGGGCGCGCGCTGGGCTTCGCGAGATCCTCAGCAGCCTCGGTTACAAGGTCGAGGTGACCGCCAGCGCGGAGGAGGCGGAGCAACTCCATTCAGGCGTGCGATTCGATCTGCTTCTGACCGACCTGATCCTGCCGGGCATGACCGGGACCCGGCTGGCCGGGATTCTATCGGAGCGCTGGCCCGGTCTCGGCGTTCTGCTGATGTCGGGATACACCGAGGATGAGTCGCTGCGCGGTGAGATCAAGAAGGGCCAGTTCCGGTTCCTGCAGAAACCGTTTGATATGGATCAGCTCGCGCGCGAGGTTCGCGCCGCCCTCGATCAGCGGACCTCTAAACCGTGACGCGCGTTTCTCAAATCACCAGCCTGCGTCCCTTCAGTTCCTCATGGGCCGCCGGAAGGACCTCGGCGACCTCTTGGGCGGCGGACCAGTTCCAAAGATCCGCCAGGCCCGCGGCGAGCGTGATGCTGGTCGAGAAACCGAGCGACTCGATTGCGCTGCAGTCGGCAAAGCAGTGCCGAATGTCGCCCTTCCGGTACTGACCTGTCACCTCGGGCTCGATCGAGATGCCGCTGACCGTGCCAAGCAATTTGCAGAGCGCCAGGATCGAGATCTGCCCTCCAGTACCGACGTTGAACACTCTGCCGCCGGCGCGGTCGTCGCGAAGAACGAGCGAGCAAGCCGCGGCGACATCGCGCACGTCGACGAAGTCCCGCGACTGCATGCCATCCTCATAGATCAACGGCGGCAGTCCCTGTTTCAGGCGGCCCATAAAGATCGCCGCGACGCCAGTGTAGGGATTGTTGAGGCTCTGCCGCGCTCCGTACGCATTGAAGAAACGCAGCGCGACGACAGGGATGCCCCAGGTGCGACCGAAGAGCAGGCAGTATTCCTCCTGGTCGCGTTTGTTGAGCGCGTACACGCTCTCGCAGCGCAGCAGTTTCTCCTCGGTCGTCGGAATCGGGATGAGAACTTCTCCTGTGGCGGCATCGCGCAGCTCCCAATCGTGCCTCGCCAGTTGCTCTTCGGAGCGGATGCCGCCGGCCACGACCGCTCCGTCCGAGGGACGACGGTAAAGCCCTTCGCCGTAGACGCTCATCGAGCTGGCCACGACGAGCTTGCGCACGCCGTGCTTCTCGTTCGCGAGGATGTCGAGCAGGTTCGCCGTCCCGAGCACATTCGTCGAGGAGTAGCGCGCGATCTGATATTGCGACTGCCCGACTCCGACGTTCGCCGCGAAGTGAAAGACGGCATCGATCCCGTCGATAGCTGCCGCGAGTGCGCGGCGATCCCGGACATCGCCGGCGAGCAGGGCCACGCGCGAATCGAGATAGGCCGGCCGCATGCCGGTGGGGTGCACTTGAGGATCGAGATTGTCGAACGCCAGAACCTCGTGGCCCTCGATCAGGAGACGATCCGCGAGATGCGACCCGATGAACCCGGCGCCGCCGGTAATGAGGATTTTCATGGAGGGCATGGTGGCACGGAGGAGGGACGAGGGACAAGGGACGAGGGACCTCAGTCAGTACTCGTTCCACGGCCTCCCCTGGGCATCGGTGCCGCTCGCGCCGCTGCGGACGTCGACGATGCCGGGCGCGCTGTCCTTGCCCGCAGTCTGCGTCTTGAAGTCTTCCACGCGCACGCTCTCCTCGGTAATCGTTCGCCATGTGCGGTCCGATCCGGTCACCGGATCATGCGGGATGGCCGGGATCATCCGCGCGACAACGAGATCCTGCAGTGAATGCGGAGCCGCGCCGCGCTTCGCCCGGTAGCCCGCGATGGCGCCGCGAAGCTGGGCCAACTCGGCGCGCATGACCTCGCCGCGCCGGACCCTCTCCCGCGCCACGCGCCACCGGGCGAGAGGAACGATCGATGCGGCGAGAAGCACGAC
This sequence comes from Thermoanaerobaculia bacterium, assembly GCA_035632455.1. Lineage (GTDB taxonomy): Bacteria > Acidobacteriota > Thermoanaerobaculia > Gp7-AA8 > Gp7-AA8 > DASQGS01. The sequence continues at coordinate 9,103 of DASQGS010000445.1, forward strand.
GGCTCCGACCGCCAGAAAGAGAATCGGGCGGCCGTCGCGGGACGGAGCGTTCGCTGTCATTGATTCGCCGTTCGTTGCCTGTCGTTAAGCGCCCGGCTTCTTTTCGCTCTACGTGATCCCGACCTCGCTGTTGTCGCCGACCATGAATCGGTAGGCGACCGGTTTGCGTCGGGTGCGGCCGATCTTGACGTTCTTCCCGATGAGGCTCGCTTCGATGCGGCCGTCGACGTCGGCGATGGTCGAGCCTTCGAGGACGATCGAGTTCTCGATCTCGCACTTTTCGACCGAGCACCTATTGCCGATCGACGTGTACGGGCCGACGTAGGCGTGAATGATGCGGGCATCGCGGCCGATGATGGCCGGCCCGCGCACGACGGAGTCGGCGATCTCGGCGCCTTCCTCGATCACGACTTTCCCTTCGATCTGGCTCTCGCCCGTGATCGCGCCGCGAACGTCGCGGTCGAACGTGTCCAGCACCGTGCGGTTGGCCTCGAGCATGTCCTCGATCTTGCCGGTGTCCTTCCACCACCCCTTGACGATGTGCGGATGGACGGAATAGCCGTTGTCGAGGAGCCACTGGATGGCGTCGGTGATCTCGAGCTCCCCGCGCTTGGAGGGCTTGATGGCCTTCGCGGCGTCGAAGATCTTCTCATCGAACATGTAGACGCCGACGAGTGCGAGATCGGATTTCGGTCTGGCCGGCTTCTCGGTCAGGCGGCGGACCTTGCCGTCCGCGGTCAGCTCGGCGACGCCGAACTGCGAAGGATTCGGGACCTTGGTCAGAAGGATCTCGCTGTTCGCGTCGATCTTGCGGTATTCCTCCACGAGCGGAGTGATGCCGTGCTGGAGGAGATTGTCGCCGAGGTACATGACGAACGGAGAATCGCGAAGGAACGGCTCGGCGGTGAGGACGGCGTGCGCGAGGCCGCTCGGCGCATCCTGTTCGATGTACTTCACGTTCGCGCCGTATCGCGCGCCGTCGCCGATCGCCTGGCGGATCTCGGGGCCTGTCTCGGGAGAGACGATGATGGCGATGTCGGGAATGCCGGCGGCGACGATGGCCTCGATGCCGTAGACCAGCACAGGCTTGTTCGCGACCGGGATCAACTGCTTCGCGGAGGTGTACGTGAGGGGCCTCATCCGCGTCCCCTTCCCGCCGGACAGGATCAGGCCCTTCATCTTCATGTGCGAGCGGTGGTGGCGGGTCATGGCGTGCACGTCAGTGCGTACTGATGGTCCCGACGTTCTTGAGCGTAATCGCCAGTGCGTAATTCGTGATCGGTCTCGGGAAGGGGTCGTAGACCAGATACCGGCGGAATTCAACCGCGATGCCGTAGCACGAGCCGGTCGCCCCGACCAGATAGCGCTCTTCCAGGAACGTCCCTTTCTTGGCATCGAAGTTGATCTGTGCGTCCGCACGAAGCTTGTCGTGCCACAGCGACGTGCCGGTGTTCACGCGGAACTGGCTGGCGCTCGTGTCGAACGTCTGATTCGGCTGGTTGTAGGTCGAGAACCAGGAGAAGCTCAGGTACTTGTCGCTTCGCTTGCCGGTGCCGATCAGATTTGCCGAGAGGCTCGCCTGCTGGAGCTGATTCGAAACGTTGCTGACGGTGGCGTTGGCATCGAGAGAGATCGACTGGTACGGGTTGTAGTGAAGGCTGGCCAGGATCGGCGTGAACTTCTGGTTCGAGTCGATGGGAATCGTGCTCCCGATTTGGTTGCCTCCGGTGGCGTTCGTGAACGGCTTCGACAGCGAGACGGTCTGGCGCAGCGAGAACGAAAGGATCTCGCGTGCGGACGGGTTCGGTCCCGACTCCTTGCCGATGAGGCGCTGGGTGAGCGAGTACTCGACCGAGTCGCGCACGATGGGAAGGGTCGGCGAGTCGATCGTGTCGAAGCGGATGATGCGGTCCTCGCCGATGACGTTGGTGGTGTAGATGTACCGGATGCGCGGCTCGATGACGTGCTTGAACTTCGTGAAGCCGCCGAGATTCATGTTGAAGATGCGCGAGAACGACGGGCCCACGAGCTCGACCTGCCCCTGCCCGTAGAAGCGGGTCAATGACTGAGTGACGGCGTCCTGAGGCAAGGCTGGATTCGCAACCGCCGCGGGGTCGAGGCTCGAGGAGTAGTAGGTCTCTCGCGCCGAGATCTGCGGTTTGATCGAGAACCAGGCCGGAGTCCGGATCTGCATGGAAAGAGTTGGGAAGACGTCGGCGCGGTAGTAGTCCGCGCTCGGACCATTGATCAGGCCGCTGGTGCGAAGATGCGAGGCCGACGATTCCATCGAGAAGTAGACCGGTGTGTCCGCGAGGCGCTCGGGATAGATGCGGAATTGCAGCGTCGGGAGCTGCTCGAAGCGTTGTTTGAGCGTCGGAGAGGTGGGGTCGGCCGGATTCGAGAGTCCGAGCAGGATGTCGCGGCGGTCGGCCAGGATGTTGATCGAGTACGTGCCGCGGTTCCGCGTCAGGTACGCCGAGGAGTAGATGTTCGAGAGTGTGTGGAGCAGAGGGTCGCGGTCCCAGAGGCGGAAGAAGTCGAGGTTGGAGTAGTCCTGGATGTCGACCACGCCGCGGAATCCGCCGGGCAGATTGTCCTGGGCATGTTTGTACTGATACTTCCACTGCTCCTTCTTCGCCACCGGATCGTGAACGGCGTAGGCATCGAGCTCGCCGGTCTTGACGTCGGAGCTCGGCAGGTAGCGCATGTTGAAGCCGGCGCCGTTGTAGCCCTTGGTGTTGAGATCGGCATAGAGGGTGGTGTCGGCGGAGTCTCCCATCGGGATGAAATAGGCGAGTGAGAGCCGCTGGCCGAGGCGGTTGGAAAAGCCGACGCGCGGGATGAGGAAGCCTTGCGACCGGTCGCTCTTGGTCGGCCAGATCAGCCGCGGAGTCCAGAAGATCGGGACGTCCCTGGTGCGGAACGAGAGGTCCCGCATGTGTGCGTAGTCGTCGCGGGTGATCACGGCGGATTTGACATGGAACGACCACGCCGGCTTGTCGATGTCGCAGCTCGTGAGGATGCCGTTCTCGAGGTAGTAGGTATCGTCTCCGGTCTTCTCCAGCTTGTCGCCCATGAAGTAGAGCGTCGGCTCGAGCGAGCCGGTGGCTTTGAAGAATGTGCCGAGGCGGCTGTCGAGGTTGAAGACGGCATGGTCGCCGGTGAGGCGCGTCGGTCCCTGATCGAGAATGACGTGTCCCTCGGCGACAGCGTCTTTGGTCTTGAGGTTGATCGTGACCTTGTCAGCCCGCAACACCACGTCCTGGTAGTAGACCTTGACGTCGTTCTCGAGCACGGCGTACTCGTCCTTCTCCATCTCGATGTGTCCCTGCGGGGCCAGAGTCCAACGCACCGTTCCGTCTTTCTTGGCCGTCGACGGAGCGAACTTGAAGCGCGGATTCTGCCGGTAGTACTGCCCGGCCGGGCCCATGTCTTTGCCCTGGGCGAAGAGAGATGTGGCGGCGAGGAAGAGGAGGGTGAGTGCGAGGGTCTGTCGGCAAGCGGTTGTCGTCATTCGCGGCGGCTATCCTCGGGGTGACATTGTATCCGACAACGGACCCCACTCACTCCACGCCCGCATCCATCATCTCTCCGGCCTGACCCAACGCACCCTTCTGCGAGGCCCGATCCACGGCCACCATCTGCTGGATCTGCATCCGCAGCTTGATGATCTCGATCTGGTAGAGGCGAGCGATCTCCTCGGAGCGGTGGCGTTGCTGCCGTTTGCGATGAGCGATGCTCGTGGCCAGCCGGACGAACTCGCGGTGGGCGGCGGCGTCGACCCAGCCCCCGCGGCCGAGGCGGCGGAAGGGGTGGGCGGTGGGGCGAACGTCGGCCGCGGCGATGAATCCGAGCGAGGCTTCGTGGCTCAGCTCGGCGCGGATGTCGCGCCACTGCACGAAGACCGTGGCGATGCCGGCGAGCGGGATCGCCGCGGCGATGCCCAGGGTCAGCTCGCGCGGCGGAACGCCGAGGATGAACGGCAGAATCGCTGCGCCGGCCCCAAGCGCCGCGGTCGCGAGATCGAGCGCCAACTGCCGCAGCCGCGCATTCACGTAGAACCACGCCAGCGTGATCCCGCAGCCGGAGATGCTGCCGGCCAGGAGCGACGCGGCCAGCGAATGCAGCGGCGCGCTCCCGCGAATCGCCAGCGGGAGCGCCGCGGCGGCGCCGGACAGCGCGCCCAGCATCATGCCGTCGACCGGCTCGCTCTCATCGCCCGTCATCCGGACATAGACCGCGGCGATCGTGAGCAGGATGCCGATGAGCACAGGCTCGAGCAGAGGCTCGGTACCGGTCAATGCGACGATGCCGCCCGTGACCAATCCGGCCAGCAGCGGCGTGCGCGCTGCCGAGCCGAAGTGCGGATCGAGCGTGCGGAAGTAGCGCACGCCGGCCAGAACGGCCACGAAGGAGGCGGCGACGACGATGACGAGGATCTGATCGGGCATGCGGTGGATCTCAATCGAAATCCGGCTCCTCGTACGACGACACGGGATTCTTGATCGGATGGCCGAGGAAGTAGGCGCGCGAGCGCTCGATATCGGTGCGGATCTGGTTCGTCAGCTCCAGCGCCGAGCGAAACTGTCGCTCGCGCCGCAGGAGCTCGTGAAAGTACAGCCGGACGGTGTCGCCGTAGACGTTGGAATCGAAGTCGAGAATGTGGCTCTCGATCGTGGTGGCGTAGTTCTCGTAAAGCGTGGGGCGGACGCCGATGTTGGTGACGCTCTCGAATGAGCGGGAGAAGCTCTCGAACCGCGACGTGGTGATATAGACGCCAGAGCCCGGGAAGAGCTCGTTCGCGGGATCCATGTTGACGGTCGGGAATCCGATCTTGCGTCCGAGGCGCGTTCCCGTGGCCACGCGGCCATCGATCGAATAGATGCGACCGAGGGCCAGCGAGACCATGCGCATCGCGCCCTTGGCGATGGCGCCGCGCACGATGGAACTGGAGACGCGAACTCCGCGCACCCGGATCTCGCCGACGCCTTCGACGCGGAATCCGAGCTGCTTGCCCGCCGCCGTCAGCCGCTCCAGGTTCCCCTCGCGGCCGGCGCCGAAGCAGAAGTCCTGGCCGATGCGAACCTCCGTGACCGCGAGCGCGGAGACGAGGAATTCGCGGATGAAGCGGTCGGCCGTCCAGCGCGAAAAGTCGTGGCTGAACGGGACGACCATCAGGGCGTCGACGCCGAGGTTGCGGAGGATCTCTTCTTTCTGTGACAGCGTGAGGATCTGCCTCGGTACGCGATCGGGCGCGACGATCGACAGCGGATGCGGATTGAAGGTGATCACCGCGGAAGGCTTCTGCATCTCCCTGGCCCGGTCGACAACCTGGCGAATGATGGATTGATGGCCGACGTGCATCCCGTCGAAGTTCCCGATGGTGGCCACGCACCCGCGAGGAAGATCGGTCTGTCGTAGGGGGTCGTGAAGGACGAGCATCGTGTGAGGCGGAGTTTAGCGGAAAGCAGAAAGCAAAAAGCAGAAAGCAGAAATGGATTTGCGCGAGAGGGTCGATCTGCGTTGGAAGTGGTCAGTGGTCAGTTGTCAGTGGGCAGAACACGACGGCCTGCGCAATGGCGACCTGCGCTGACCGGCCGACTCATGGAGCCGCTTCGCCTTTGCGTCTCGCGCGAGCCACGTTTGACCCAACTGACCACTGACCACT
>DASQGS010000446.1:0-3173 GCA_035632455.1 Thermoanaerobaculia bacterium
AATGTTGAATTGGTTTCGAATTCAACAGTCGCATAGTACAAAAGAAACACGCCTCAGGCGCAATTCACCATTCAACATTTACCATTCAACATTCAACATTAAGCTTCTATTGAATCGGAGTCCCCCAATGGCCCTTATCAAGATCACGACGCCCCTCGATGAGTCCACAGTCCGAAATCTCCACGTCGGCGACACAGTGGCGATTACCGGCCGGCTTTACACAGGCCGCGACGCAGTGCATCACCGCCTGCACACCGGCGTCAAGCCGCCGGTCGACATCAACGGGCAGATCATTTACCACTGTGGCCCGGTGATGGTGAAAGAGGGCGACAAGTGGATCTGCAAGGCCGCCGGCCCGACGACGTCATCGCGCGAAGAGCCCTACCAGTGGGAGACAATGCGCGACTATAAGATTCGCGGAGTCATCGGCAAGGGTGGCATGGGCGAAAAGACGCTAGCGGGGTGCCGCGAGTATGGCGCCGTTTACCTCCACGCCATCGGCGGCGCGGCCCAGGTTTGCGCCGCCTCCATCAAGCGCGTCGATGGCGTCGATTGGATGGATCTGGGTTCGCCCGAAGCTATCTGGCATTTGTGGGTCGAAGACTTCATGGCCATCGTCACGATGGACGCGCATGGCCAGAGTCTCCACAAGACGGTGTTCGAGGAATCCAAACAACGGCTTCAAGCGCTGCGCGCCTGAGCGACATCCAGACGACAGGAAGCCGCCCTGTCATCCTGAGCCGCGTAGACGGCGAAGGATCTCCTTGGCACAATCGTGCTTGTCGCAAAGAGATCTTTGGCGCGCTTCACCCCGTCGGGGTTTCGCCGCCTCAGGAAGACACCATCGGAGGCACCAATGCGAATCGAGCGCGATACCCTCGGCGAGGTCAGGGTTCCTGACGCCATGCTCTACGGCGCCCAGACCCAGCGGGCCGTTGACAACTACCCCGTCAGTGGGCTCCGCGAGCATCCGGTTTTCATTCACGCCTTCGTGATTCTGAAGAAGGCAGCGGCGTTGGCGAACCACGAGACGGGCGCCATGCCGCGCAAACTGGCCGAGGCCATCGCGAACGCATGTGATCGAATCATCGGCAACAGCGATCTCTCGTTTCGCAAGCTCGTTACTCGTGCGAAGAAGGGACATACCGCACGGATCGGCGACGACGATCTCCGCTCGGTTCCGTACCTCGTGCCGCCGGGCTACATCGCTTCCGATTTCCGCGATCACTTCGTCGTCGACGTGTTCCAGGCCGGCGCCGGAACGTCCTTCAACATGAACTGCAACGAGGTCATCGCGAACCTTGCCAACAAAGCCCTCGGCGGCAAGGTGGGATCGTACAAGCCGCTCCATCCCAACGATCACATCAACATGTCGCAGTCGACGAACGACGCTTTTCCAACCGCGACGCGCCTGGCCACCCTGCTTCTCCTGCGCGAGCTCTTCCCCGCGCTGGACGGCCTGATCTTCGCGTTCGATGCCAAAGGTGAGGAGCTCGCCGATGTGATCAAGAGCGGCCGCACGCATCTGCAGGATGCCGTGCCGGTGACGCTCGGCCAGGAATTTCACGCCTGGGCCGCCGCGGTGCGCCGCGCGACCAAGCTGCTGGAAGACGCGACGGACGAGTTACGCGAGCTCGGCATCGGCGGGACCGCCACGGGCACCGGCCTCAACGCGCCGCCGGGATATCGCCACGCCGTCGTGCGGTACCTTTCCGAGATGACGAAGCTGGCACTCAGCTCGTCGCTCGACCTGCGCGAGTCGATGCAGTCGCAACTGCCGCTGGTGGCGGTCTCGGCGGCCCTGCGCAATCTTGCACTCGAGCTCACGCGCATCGCGAACGACCTTCGCCTGCTGGCATCCGGCCCGCACGCGGGTCTTGCGGAGATCGCTCTGCCCGCGGCGCAGCCAGGCTCATCGATCATGCCGGGCAAGGTCAACCCATCGATGCTCGAGTGCTTGAATCAGATCTGCTTTCACATCATCAGCGCCGACGCCGCGGTGGCATTCGCATCACAGGCGGGGCAACTCGAGCTCAACGTGATGATGCCGCTGATGGCCTTCGAGATTCTCTTCTCGATCGCCATTCTGAAGAACTTCCTGCCGATCCTGACGGAACGATGCATTCGCGGTATCACGGCAGATCGCAAGCGATGCGAGGCCTACTACACCGGATCTCCCGCGCTGGCGACAGTGCTCAATCCCCTGATCGGCTACGAACGAGCCGCGGAGGTGGCGAAGGAATCGGTGAAAAGCGGAACGCCGATCCCCGAGCTCTTACGAAAGAAGAAAATGCTCTCCGAGGAAGAGATTTCTCGCATTTTCACGCCTGCGTTCCTGACGGGCCAAGCCGACCGCGAGTGACGCTGTCTTGTCCCCTGAGAGATATGAATCCGCAGATTACGCAGATGACGCAGATTTGGCCCAGGCCACGATCTGCGTGAATTTGCGACATCTGTGGATAAGATCAAGCCGAAGCCAGGCCTTCGACGTGCGGGGATTACGAATGCGCCTCTTCATCGCATCTACCTTTCCAACCGCGGCCATCGCTCTCCTCAGCGAACGCGTCGCAGGCGCGAAGCCGCGGCTTCCGCCCGCATCATGGGTGCGAGCCGAGAGCCAGCACCTCACCTTCGCATTTCTTGGCGAACAGCGACCGTCGGCCGTCGATGCCGTCGCTCCGCTGCTGCGCGAGCGGCTCGCCACGATCGAGGCCTTCACCGGCGAGCTGCGTGGTTGTGGATTCTTTCCGAATGCACGGCATGCCCGTGTTGGTTGGGTGGGAGCGGAGCCGCGCGATCGGTTTGTCGAGGTCGCGCGTGCCGTGCGCGATGCAATCAGCGACGCCGGCATCGAGCTTGATGGCAAGGAGTTCCAGCCCCATCTCACCGTCATGCGCATTCGCGACAGATGGCCGCCGCAGGCGATCGAGATCTTCGAGAACGCGCTGCGCGAATTCATCTCGCCGCAATTCCGCGTCGATCGCGCGACGCTCTTCTCGTCGAAGCTGAGCTCGAATGGCGCCATCCACACGCCGATGCACGAGTTCCCACTCGCGTCATGATGAGCGAGCGGTCGGCGGAGCGCCGGTCTTGAGGAAATGACTAAAGTGTCATCCTGAGCCGGCGACACCCCGGAGGGGTAGAGCGCGGCGAAGGATCTCCCTGGCAGGATC
>DASQGS010000447.1:0-2472 GCA_035632455.1 Thermoanaerobaculia bacterium
AGTGGTCAGTGGTCAGTCGAGTAACGCGAGTTGGCGTGTCATCCTGAGGCAGCGACACGATCGGCCGGTTGTTCAGAAGAAAACGGCAAGTCGAGGGACGCGCTGACCACTGACCACTGACCACTGCTCGCTTTCCTACCGCCGCGGCGCCCGCGGAGACGCGCTGACCACCGACCACTGCTCACTCTCCTACCGCCGCGGCGCCCGTATCCGCAACACCCGCCCGTCCTTCGCGTCGAGCTCGACGACCACTGCCTCTCGCAGTCCGCTGCGCGGGTCGCGGTCGCACAGCACGGTCCATCTTGCCTCGGCGGCGCCTTCGCCCTTGCCTGCGTACGCGACGTGGATGACCTCGTAGTCGCGATACCGGGCGCGATCGTTCTTCTGAAGGATGGCGAGGGCGCGCGTGCCTGCTTCGTCGCTGAGAATGCGATCCCGCCGGCGCGACGGATCCTCGGCCCCCGACAGTGCGACGAACAGCACGCCGCAGATGGCGATCCATCCGACGTAGAGCCACCACCAACGCCTGGACGTGAGAGAACGGGCCATGCCGCCGCGTATAATAACCGTATGACACGAACGGAAATCGAGCAGAAGCTCCTCGAGCTCGTCCGCAAGGAAAAGCAGATCCCGGAGGAGAAGCTCACCTTCGACACGTCCCTCGCCGAGGCCGGCATCGACTCCCTCGACTCCCTCACCATCCTCTTTGCCATCGAAGAGACCTTCCACATCTCCATTCCCGACGACCGCGCCCGAGCCATCGTCACGTTTCGCGACATGGTGACGACGGTGGAGGAGCTGTTGCCGGCGGAGAGCTGACGAAACAGCAAATGTTGAATGGTGAATGGTAAATGTTGAATGTTGAATTGGGACGCAGTTCCGATTCTGGCCAGCGCCCGAGCGCACGTGTCATCCTGAGGCGGCGGAACCCCGGAGGGGTGAAGCGCGCCGAAGGATCTCCTCGGCACTGACCCTGCGATCTTGAGATCCTTCGCCGTCTATGCGGCTCAGGATGACGGTGAGGACTTCCAATTGAGCATTCAACATTCAACATCCAACATTCAACATTCGCCGTCCCGTCGCGTCGCCATCACCGGCATCGGCATCGTCTCCTGCTTCGGCCGCGGTCAGGAAGCCGCGCTTGCGTCGCTGCGATCGGCCACGAGCGGCGTTCGCCGGATCACGAGCATCGATGCCTCCGCGCTCAATTGCCGCGTCGCCGGTGAAGTGCCCGCCGAGGCGCACCACGGTCTCTTTCCCGGCTACGACCGCTTCACTCGCTTCGCGCTGATCGCCGCGGAAGAAGCCGCCGCGCAGGCTCGCCTCAGCGACGCGGGCGTCAATCCGGTCCGCATCGGCGTCATTATCGGCACCGGGCTCGGCGGATGCGAAACGCTGGACAACGGCTACCTGCGCCTTTACGCGCAGAGCGCCACGCGCCTGCCGCCGACGATGATCCCGTCGTCGATGTACAACGCCGCATCGAGCGCCGTGGCGACGCGCTTTCAGGCGAAGGGACTCTCCTACGCGATCGTCTCGGCGTGTGCATCGAGCGCGCATTCGATCGGCCAGGCGGCTCTCGCGATTCGCGGCGGCATCGCGGACGTCGTTCTCGCCGGCGGCGCGGACGCGCCGCTGACCCTCGGCATCATCCGAGCATGGGAAGGGCTGCGCGTCCTCGCGGTCGACAACGATCATCCCGCGGCTTCGTGCCGGCCGTTCAGCGCCGACAGGAAAGGGCTCGTCCTCGCCGAGGGCGCGGCGGTTATGGTTCTTGAAGAATGGGAGAACGCGCTGCGGCGCGGTGTGACGATCCTCGGTGAGATCGCCGGCACCGGAATGACCAGCGACGCCGGGCACATCACCGACCCCTCGAGCGATGGCGCGACGCGGGCCATGCGCCTCGCGCTCGACGACGGCGGCATCGACGTCGCGGAGGTCGGCTACATCAACGCCCACGGCACCGGCACACGGGCCAACGACGCCACGGAAACGAAGGCCATCCGCGCCGTCTTCGGCGATCGCGCCGGCAGCATTCCGGTCAGCTCGACCAAATCGCTCCACGGCCACGCCATGGGCGCCAGCGGCGCGATCGAGATCGCCTGCTCCATCCTCGCCTTGCGCGCCGGCTTCCTCCCGCCGACGATCAACCTCATCGCGCCCGATCCGGAGTGCGATCTCGACTACGTCCCCAACGAGCCGCGCGAGGCGCGTGTGTCGCTGTGCCTATCGAATTCCTTCGCATTCGGAGGGATGAACGGAGTCGTGGCGGTGCGGGTGTTCGGTTTGTCATCCTGAGCCGCGTAGACGGCGAAGGATCATCTTGGCAGGATCGCGGCTCTTGCAAGGAGATCCTTCGCCGCGCTCCACCCCTCCGGGGTTTCGCCGGCTCAGGATGACATAGTCCGTGAGTGTCCCATCGTTGACACTCCGATACCTGCCTCCTATGATCGCGGCCGGTCCGGAGGTCAC
>DASQGS010000448.1:0-2020 GCA_035632455.1 Thermoanaerobaculia bacterium
CGACGCTCCACACATCACTGCCTTGATCGCGTCTGTGGCGGTGTGCACTCCGCCTGTCACGGCGAACTTCGCCTTCTTCAGCAGGCCGGACAGGATTGCCAGCCAGCGCAGCCGCAGCAGGACCTCGCGCGAGTCCGAGAGCCGCATCTCGGCGATCACTTCGAGATTCTCGATGTCGATGTCAGGCTCGAAGAAGCGGTTGAAGAGGACTAGTCCATCGGCCCCCGCTCCCTCGAGCGCCGTCGCGAAGTGTGGCAGCGACGTGTGAAACGGCGACAGCTTGATCGCGATCGGAATCGAGAGCTGCCCGCGAAGCTCACGGACCATCTCGATCGTTTCTTTTTCGATCTCGGCGCCGCTCACCCGCTCGTTCATCGGAACGTCGAAGATGTTGAGCTCCAGAGCATCGGCACCGACCTCCTCGATGGCGCGGCCGTAGCTGAGCCATCCGCCCAGCGACGTGCCGTTCAGCGATCCGATGATCGGGATCCGGACCGCGGCCTTCGCACGACGGATTCCTTCGAAGTATTGGTCCGGGCCTACCTTGAACTCGGATGGCTCGGGCATGAAGTGGGTCGCCTCCGCGAACATCTCCGCGTGCGACTCCATCGCCGAGAACGTCGCCATCGCCTCGGTATCAAGCTGCTCTTCGAACAGTGAGCGGAATACGATCGCGGCGGCACCACCATCCTCCGCACGGCGAACGCCGTCGAGCGAGTCCGCCTGCGGGCTGGCACCGACGACGAACGGATGCTCCAGTTGCAGGCCGAGGTAGTTCACTTTCATGTCGGTCATGGGTTACTCCTCCTCAGTCTTTGCCGCCGGGGCGTTCGCAGTGATCCCGGCCTCGACGGCAGCCTGAAGCGGCTTCGGAAGACGCAACGTGGCCATGTGCTGATACGTTGCGATCCGCCGCTCCGCTGCGAGCTGCGAGCGGCGGGCAAAGTCGCGGAATCGCTCGGGATCCATTCGTTCCACCATCCGGAAGCGCGCCTCGTTCCTCATGTAGTCCTGCACCGGGATCTTGCCGCCGGGCATGTCGACGACGAGCGGCGGCTCGCCCGCGTCGATACGCCGCGGATCGAATCGGTACACCGGCCAGACGCCGCTGTCGACCGCGCGCTTCTGCTGATCCAGCCCGAAGGCCATGTCATAGCCATGCGCGATGCAATGGCTGTACGCGATGATCAGCGACGGCCCCGGATACGCGTCAGCCTCCATCATCGCGCGCACCGTCTGCGCATCGCGCGCTCCGAAGGCAATCGACGCGACGTACACATGCCCGTAGTTCATCGCCATGAGACCGAGGTCTTTCTTGTCGATCGCTTTGCCACGCGAAGCGAACTTCGCCGCCGCGCCGAGCGGTGTGGCTTTCGACGCCTGCCCTCCGGTGTTCGAGTAGACCTCGGTGTCCAGCACCAGCACGTTGATGTCGTAATCGAGCGAGAGAACGTGATCGAGGCCGCCGTAACCGATGTCGAACGCCCAGCCGTCGCCGCCGAGCAGCCACACGCTCTTGCGCACGAGGTAATCGGCAATGGGCTCGAGGCGGCGCGCTTCGACCGACGGAATCGACTTCAGCAGCTCGCGCAGCGAGGCCACGCGCGAGCGCTGTTCGGCGATTCCCTTCTCCGTCGTCTGATCCGCCGTCAACAGATCGTGCACGAGGTTCTCGCTCAGCCCGGAGGCGAGGGACGCCAGAAGCGACTTCGCCTGACCGATGTGCGTATCGATCGCCAGACGGAATCCGAGGCCGAACTCGGCGTTGTCTTCGAAGAGTGAATTCGACCACGCCGGCCCGCGGTCATCACTGTTCTGCGAGTACGGCGTGGTCGGCAGATTGCCACCGTAGATCGATGAGCATCCGGTGGCGTTGGCGATGAGCAGCCGGTCGCCGTAGAGCTGCGTGAGAAGTTTGATGTAAGGCGTCTCGCCGCAGCCGGCGCACGCGCCGGAGAACTCGAAGAGCGGCTGCAGAAACTGCGTTCCCTTGACGTCGAGGCGCGGAACCGCGGTGCGG
>DASQGS010000449.1:0-15162 GCA_035632455.1 Thermoanaerobaculia bacterium
GGGCTCACGGGGCGATTGTAGTGCCTGGGTCAAGGCCTGGGGATGAATTCGGAATGTTCCGACCGGGAAATGCCTCGGCGGGTCCCTCGGTTGAACGACGATATCAAATAATGTGACAATGCCCGCGGGTCTGCTCCACGCATTCATGAAGGATGGTCGCGTGTTCGCGAAATCAGGAGAGTTCGTGCTCCGCAATGTTGGTCGTGAGTCGGTGCTCGTACCGATCAGGAACCGTGTCGGCGATCTCGACTCCGTGTTCACGCTCACACCAGTGGCGGCGCGGATCTGGGAATTGATCGACGGCCGCACCGCGGTCGACGCGATCGCAGCGCGGGTCTGCGACGAATACGACGTCACCGAAGACGTCGCCATGCGCGATCTCGTGGAGTTGCTCGAAGGACTCGAGGCCGCACAACTGGTCCGGCAGGGGTGAGACGGAATGCAAGTCCTCGACAGCGGCACCTATAGCGAGTTCAGCCACGTGATCCACACGGAGGTCAACGCCGCGCGCATCCCGGTCAACGGCACGATCGAGGTCACGAATCGCTGCCCGCTCAACTGCTCGCATTGCTACAACAACCTTCCCATGGCCGACGCCACGGCGCGCCGGTATGAGCTGAGCACCGAGGATCACTACCGCGTCCTCGACGAGCTCAGCGAGATGGGCTGCCTCTGGCTGCTCTACTCCGGCGGCGAGATCTTCGCCCGCCGCGATTTCCTCGATATCTACACGTACGCCAAGAAGAAGGGATTCCTGATCACCCTGTTTACGAACGGGACGCTGATCACCGAGGAGATCGCCGACTACCTCGTGCAGTGGATGCCGTTCGCGATCGAGATTACGCTCTACGGCGCGACGCGCGAGACCTACGAGGCGCTCACGCGGATCCCGGGCTCGTACGATCACTGCATGCGCGGCATCCGCTTGCTGCTCGAGCGCGGACTCCCGCTGAAGCTGAAGACGGTGGCGGTGTCGATCAACCGCCACGAGATTCAGGCCATGCGGCAGATCGCCGACGACCTCGGCGTGGAGTTCAAGTTCGACGGAATGATCAATCCGCGGATTGACTGTTCGTCGAGCCCGCTCGCCGTCCGCCTGGCTCCGCACGAGCTGGTCGAGCTGGACATGCATGACTCACAGCGCGTCGCTGAATGGCGGCGGGTGGCCAGCGAGCTCGAGTCGGAGGTGCCGCCGGAGGGCGAGACGCCGCAGCTCTACGACTGCGGCGGCGGAGTCAACTCCTTCGCCATCGATCCGTACGGCAACCTCACCATCTGCGTGCTGTCGCATATCGATCGATACAACCTTCGCAGCGGCTCGGTGCGCGACGGTTGGGAGCACTTCATGGCCACGGTTCGCGACAAGCGAGCCACGCGGCCGACCAAGTGCACGGCGTGCGCGCTCAAAGGTTTGTGCGGCATGTGCCCGGCCAATGGAGAGCTGGAGAACGGGGATCCCGAGGCGCCGGTCGAGTTTCTCTGCCACACCGCGCACCTCCGGGCCATGACGTTCGGCATTGCGGTTCGTCCGCACGGTGCCTGCGCGTATTGCGAAGGCGGCCATTCGCACGAAGCGGTGCGAGACGCCGCGGCGGCGCTGCGCTCCGGCTCGGCCGAGCGGATTGCCGCGATCGAGGCCATGCCTGCTGTTGCTTCCTCTGCTCCCGGTTGTTCCTCGGGCGGTTGCACGAGTTGTTCACTCGCATCTCAAGTTCGCTGATCGAGAGAAAGACAAACGATGACCATAAAACACGATGAAGCTCCCAGAAAAGCGTACGAGAAGCCCGAAGTGAAGCGGTTTCCGCTCCGGCCCGACGAGGCTGTCCTCGGTTTCTGCAAGTCCACGACCCAGTCCGGGCCGAGCGGCGGCACTTGCCGAGTCGTCGGCTTCTGCCGTACGGCTGGATCCTGATTGATTCCGGGAACCTGGCGATGAGCGAAACTGAGACGGCGTTCCTGCGGATCGCGGGAATCACGATCGGCGTTACTTGGACGGATCGCCGGCTCGTGCGACGCTTCGCCGATCCCGTGCGCCGGTTCGTCGTCAAGCCCGGCGAGGCAGGCTTCGAAGCGGACGTGACGCTCTCGGTCGAGCGGATGCCTGATGACCTCGGCTCGCCGGGCCGTCTCCTCTTCGATTCCGGAGG
Organism: Thermoanaerobaculia bacterium; assembly: GCA_035632455.1. GTDB lineage: Bacteria > Acidobacteriota > Thermoanaerobaculia > Gp7-AA8 > Gp7-AA8 > DASQGS01. The sequence continues at coordinate 2,148 of DASQGS010000449.1, forward strand.
CGTCTGGCGGTTGTTCGAGGAGAGCGGCGGCTACCGCATCGAGTGCCGCTCCGAGGTGCTCGGCGATCGGCCATACAAGATCGCTCTCTTCGACGGCGCGTTTGCGCATGGACGCATTTTGGTCAGCGACGTCGTCACCGAGGCGATGAATCCGCTCGACTTTCCCCTCGATGAACTGCTGATCTCGAATCTCCTCGGCCGCGGCAGAGGCGTCGAGCTGCACGGTTGCGGGCTCATCGATTCCGACGGCCGCGGCCATCTTTTCGTCGGCCAGTCGGGCGCGGGGAAGACGACGACCGCGCGGATCTGGCTCGACGAGCCTGGCGTCGAGATCGTCAGCGACGATCGGGTCATCGTTCGCGAGATCGGCGGCGTGCTTCGGATGTTCGGCACGCCGTGGCATGGCGAGGCCGAGCTGTCGTCGCCGCAGTCGGCGCCGTTGTCGGCGGTCTACCTCCTCGTCCAGGCGGCGGCGACGGAGCTCGTGCCGATGGCGCCGGCCGACGCTGCGGCAACTCTGTTCGGATGCACGTTCCCGCAGTTCCACGACCCCGATGCTCTGGCATTCACGATCGGATTCCTGGGAACGATCGCCGAGCGCGTGCCGGTCCGCGCGCTGCGGTTCACGCCCGACCGCAGCATCATCGCGGTCGTGCGCCAGGCGATGGAGCGAGCGGCGTGAGCGGCCAGGCCGAGGTGATGGTCGCCGCGATCCTGGAGAGCGGCTACACCGCCCGAATTCGCGTCGATGGAGACAGCATGCATCCGCTGCTGCGATCCGGCGACGCCCTGATCGTCGAGCCCGTCGTGACCGGATGCCTGCGCGCCGGCGACATCGTGCTCGCCCGCCTCGACCGCGGCCTCACCGCGCATCGCGTGATCCGCGTCGACCGTGAGGCCGGGCGCATCGTACGAATCACGAGCCGCGGCGATAACTGCGTCGAGGCCGATCCTTCGTTCACGCCGGAGCGAATCCTCGGACGCGTGATCTCGCGCGAGCGCGAGGGCGCGATCCGGCCGGTGCGAAGCTCGTTGTTCGCAGCGATCTTGACCGCGTCCGCCCGCCGCCGGGGTCGAGTTGTGAGAGCCAGGATCGGGAGGTTTGCGGGACGGTTGTCGAGCGCCATGCGGTTCGTGTCGTCCTGACATAGGTCCCATGGGTCCCAAAGGTCCCATAAGTCCCATCGAATCCCTCACCCGCTCTTTCGCCCCATCGCGGCCGCCAGCGTCCGCGCGATCTTCGGCACGAACTGCGGGCGGATCAGCCGCGCGTCGTACGGCGCAAGGCGCCGGTCGTTCTCGCTGAGGCAGAGCTCGATGAACTCGCGCGGCGAGATGTCGGCGAACTGCGCGTGGGCCTTCATCGTGAAGTTGTCCTGATCGGCGTCGGTCGCGCTTTTCACGCGCAGCGCCGTCTTCAGCCGGCTCACCGCCTGCAGCCACATCGCCAGGCCGCGCTTGAACACGTAGCCCGGACGTCCAGCGTACGGGAGTTGGGCCTGGTTGTAGGCCACCCAGTTGACGTGGAACAGGATGTGGCGCCCTTCCTCCTGCATGATCGGCTCGAAGAGATCGACCAGCGACTTCGGGAAAAATCCAGAATCGCGAGCGAGGGCGAATAGCCCGAAGGCGAAGAAGGAATCGAAGCATTCGCCGTATCCGATGCGCATGAACGCCCAGTTCGGATCGGGCGGTTTGTCGACTTCGAAGACCGGCACGTCGATGCCATAGCGCTCGGTCAAGAGCTTGAGGATTCGGGCGTGGCGCGCCTCTTCGTAGCCCTGGAGCGAAATGGCCTTCGAGAGGACCGGATCTGCCTCGGCCTCGCCCATCGACAGCACTGCCTGCGCCGTCTGGGCTTCCGTGCGCACCGCTTCCTCCCAGATCGGGAGGGCGCGAAGGCGCTCCACGGCATCGGGTGGAAGGTCCGGCCAAGCCAGGGCCTCGGGATCGTACGGGTCATGGGTCTCGACGAAGAAGCTGCAGAGCAGATCCTTGTGCTCGGCTGACCCGATGCGAAATGCGGGAGTTGCGGCAGCGGCAATCATGGCGGATTCCCTTTTTGATCGTAGCATACGGGACCAATCGGACGGATCGGACGGATCGGTCTGATCTGCGAAAGGCGGCGGCGAGAGCCGCCGCACTCCATAGTATGTTACCATCGCCGGACGTGAGCGAGAAGGAGAGTGCTGCGCCTGCGGCCGAGGGCATCCTGGCGGTTAAGAACCTCAGGACCTCCTTTTTCACGAATGACGGCGAGGTTCGGGCCGTGGACGACATCTCGTTCGAAGTTCGGAAAGGGGAGGCGCTCGCACTCGTCGGGGAGTCGGGATGCGGGAAGAGCGTGACGGCGATGTCGATCATGCGGCTGGTCGCGCCGCCGGGTCGGATCGTCGGCGGCGAGGTGTGGCTCAAGGGACGCAATCTGCCGGATCTCCGCGAGAGCGAGATGCGGAAGGTCCGCGGCAAAGACATGGCCATGGTGTTCCAGGAGCCGATGACGTCGCTGAACCCGGTGCTGAAGATCGGATCGCAAGTGGCCGAGGCGATCCTGATTCATCGCAAGGTCACGAAAAAGGAAGCGTGGAAGATGGCGGGGGAGATGCTGGAGCTGGTCTCCATCCCCGATCCGATCAAGCGGCTCGACGACTATCCGCATCAGCTCTCCGGCGGGATGCGCCAGCGGGTGATGATCGCCATGGCGCTGTCATGCGATCCGGAACTGCTGATCGCCGACGAGCCGACGACCGCGCTCGACGTGACCATCCAGGCCCAGATCATGGAGCTCCTGGCGCGACTGCAACAGCGGCTCGGTCTGGCCATTCTCCTCATCACTCACGACCTCGGCATCGTCGCGGAGTTCTGCGAGCGCGTCGTGGTCATGTACACAGGCCGCATCGTCGAGGAGGCACCGGTCCGCGAGCTCTTCGCCGCTCCCGCGCATCCCTACACGCGCGGCCTTCTGGCCTCGCTGCCGAGCATCGCCAGGAGCTACTCCGGCGAAGCGGCGAATGGTGACCGCGCACACGCCGAGCGGCTGCCGACGATCAAGGGGATGGTTCCTCCGATCGACGCTCTCCCCGCCGGATGCAAGTTCAATCCGCGCTGCCCCGACGTGATGCCGGTCTGCCTCGGCGACGAGCCGTCGCTCATGACCGTCGGCGACGAACGGCGGGCACGGTGCTATTTGCATGGAGATGTAGCGGACGCGGGACGGCGGGAGAGTCGAAATGTTGAATGTTGAATTGGGGCGGCGAAGCGCCGGCTCGCGCGAAGACGCGAAGACGCGAAGTGGCGATTGCTCGAGGCCGCTTATTCGCAAACCGCTTCGCGCCTTCGCGTCTTCGCGTGAGACGCTTCGCTCAATTCAACATTCAACATTCAACATTGAACATTCACCATTCGGCGTCTCTCCTCGCCCATCTTTCAATTTTCAATTTTCAATTTTCAATTTCCCGCAAGAGGCCGCGCGTGAAAACTGACTGCCCGCATCTCTCGGTGCGCGACCTCCGCAAGTACTTCCCCGTCAAGCGCGGGGTGCTCTCGCACGTCGTCGGGCACGTGAAGGCGGTCGATGGCGTCAGCTTCGACATCGCTCGCGGCGAGACGCTGGGACTCGTCGGCGAGTCAGGGTCGGGCAAGACGACGGTCGGCCGCTGCATCCTTCGCCTCATCGAGCCGACCGCGGGGAAGGTCGAGCTCGAGGGCATCGATCTCCTCGGCCTCGACTCCGGCGGCCTGCGCCGGATGCGGCGGAACATGCAGATCGTGTTTCAGGATCCGTATGCGTCGCTGAATCCGCGCATGAGCCTCGGCACGATCGTCGCCGAGCCGCTCATCATTCACGGCGGGATGAGCGCATCGGAGCGCAGCGACCGCGTGGACGGCCTGCTCCGGCGCGTCGGCCTCGATCCCACCTACCGGTCCCGCTATCCCCACGAGCTTTCCGGCGGCCAGCGACAGCGCGCGGGCGTGGCCCGGGCGCTGGCCACGAATCCGAAATTCCTCGTGCTCGACGAGCCGGTCTCGGCGCTCGACGTCTCCGTGCAGGCGCAGGTGGTCAATCTGCTGCAGGACCTCCAGGATGAGCTCGGTCTGACGTACCTTTTCATCGCCCACGATCTCTCGGTGGTCGAGCACATCTCGACCCGCGTCGCGGTGATGTACCTCGGACAGATCATGGAGATCGCGGGCCGCGAGGCGCTGTACCGCAATCCGCAGCATCCGTACACGAAGGCCTTGCTCTCCGCCGTCCCGGTGCCGAATCCGACGATCCGGAAGAAACGCATCCTTCTCCATGGCGACATCCCCACGCCGATCGATCCGCCGAGCGGTTGCGTGTTCCACACTCGTTGCCCCATCGCGCAGTTCCCGATCTGCAAGGAGCAGACGCCGCCGCTGTTGGAGTGGAAGCCGGGACAGTTCGCCGCATGCCATTTCGCCGGCGTGCCGCTTTCGGATTTCGCGCGCACCGGCGATGCAGGAACGATTGCGACGGCGACGGCGGCAAGTGGCCAATGATCTCGGACCGATCGGACGGATCCGACCGATCGGTCCGATCAATCGCTAATGTCCAGCGTCGCTGCCGAACTTTGGCGAAATGTTGGCTACGCGCCTAGCGACGCGGCGTCGTAGAACCTCTGATGCAAGTACAATGCGCCGTTCGGATGTGGGCAGGAGACGCCCCAGATTCGAGCGAAACTCTCGTGTCGACATTCCGTAGAAGAGGCGTGTCTAGGAGGATTTGCATGTCCGCTGTGCGACGGGTTCTTCTCATCATCAGCCTATCCCTGGCGGCGACGGCGCTGCTTGCTCAATCGGACGCACCGGCACCGTCCAAATCGAAATCGAAGAAACCGCCGGTGGCAGCACCTGCGCCGGAGCCCGAGCCGGCGCAGCCGGAGCCGGAGGTCGTTCGTAAGCCGACCGAGCCGGTTACCGCCGTGACGGACAGCGACGTGACCAACGCCCGCGTCTACCGGTTGTCGCTGGCCGAGGCCTTGAAGAACACGGTCGAGCGCAACCTCGGTATTCAACTTCAGCGCTACGACTACCAGCAGGCAGGCTACAGCCTCCGATCGAACTACGGCATCTTCGACTGGCTCACGACCGCGGACATCGAGCGCCAGAGCTTGCAGTCGCCGCCGAGCTCAGCATCTCAGGCCTCGTCCAGGCGCGCTACGATCGCGAACTTCGGGCTGCAGCAGAATCTGCCGACCGGAGGTGCCTACTCGGTCGGATTCAACAACTCCCGCGCTGCAACGGCCGGCGGCTTTACGACAGTGAGCCCGGCCTACACCACAAACCTCACTCTCGGGCTGACGCAGCCTCTCCTTCGCAACTTCGGCATCGATGTGACGCGGCGGAACATCAATCTGGCCCGCAACACGCTCGGCATCAGCCGCGAGGCCTTCCGGGCCGTGCTCATTGGGGCCGCGGTTACTGCGGAACAGGCGTACCTCGATTTGGTGTATGCCCGCCAGAACGTGGAGGTGGTGAAAGAGGCGGTGTTTCTGGCGCGCGATCAGGCCCGAATCACGCAGATCCGGATTGACGTCGGGGCCTCCGCGCCGCTCGACATCTTGCAGCCGAACGTGCAGATCGCCACGACGGAAGAGCAGCTCATTTCCGCCGTGGCGGCAGTACGCGACGCCGAGGACCGTCTCCGCCAGGTCATGCATCTCGACCCGTCCGATTGGGACCGCCCGATCGTTCCAGTCGATCCGATCGACTACAAGCCGCTGCCGGTCGACTCCCAGCAATCCGTCAGCCGGGCCTTCGATCTCCGGCCCGAGGTGCGTGAGCAGCACCTGGGAATTGACTCCAAGCGCATTGCCTGGCTCTTTGCCAAGAATCAGACCCTGCCGAAGCTCGACCTGAGCCTCAGCTACGGCGCGGCCGGCTTGGCGGGGACCTTCTTCGACCCGGTCACGGGCCAGCCGACCGGAGTCTCTACGGCCTACCCCCATGCATTGGGCCAGTCCCTGGCAAGCGATTTCCCATCGTGGACCGTGGCCGTGAACGTTGGAATCCCGGTGCTCAACATCGGCGCGAAGGCGGAGGCCAAGCGCGCCGAACTGGACTACCGGAGCTCCAGGACGAGCGAGGACAACATTCGCGAGCAGATTGCGATCGATGTCCGCCACGCCGTCCGGGCTATCGACACTGCGGCCAAGCAGATTGCGCAGACGAAGACGGCCCGCGAGGCAGCAGAGAAGAACCTCGACGCCGAGAAGAAGCGCTTCGAGAACGGCATGACCACGAATTTCAACGTGCTCCAGATCCAGCAGCAGCTCTCGGATGCGCGGGTGGCCGAGCTTCAGGCTCTGGTCGGCTACAACAAAGCGGTTGCCGACTACCATCGTGCCGTCGGCGATCTTCTGGACATTCGCAATATCTCGGTCGATGAGTCGGACCGCATCGACGAGCCGCAGTTCTTTACGAGATTCGACCGCTACAATTGGCTCTACTACGCCAACCGCTTCCACGTCGATGACCCCGTGGCCGGCGGAGCGCCGAAGGAGGAGCCTAAGAAATGACGACCGGTCTCGAACAAGACCCGCAATCACTCCAGCCGCCCCCGCCGCCGGAGAAGCCGAATCCGTGGCAGCGAATCGTGGGCGTATTCCTGTCACCGACCGAGACGTTTCGCTCGATCGTGCGACAGCCCGACTGGGTGGTACCGCTCCTCGTGATCGTGGTCATGACGATCATCGGCACGGTCCTCTTGTACACACATGTCGATTTTGCCGCTCCGATCCGCGCGCAGCTTCAGGAGCAGAATCCGAATCTGTCGCCGGACCAGGCGGAGCGGGCGGTCCGCTTCGGGATGATCTTCGCCAGGGTGATCTTCGCGCTGACGCCGTTCATCAGCATCGGCTCGCTCATCGTGACGGCAGCGATCCTGCTCGTAGCCATGCGGATGTTCGGCGGAGAAGGGGAGTTCAAGCCGGCTTTTTCCGTGACCCTCTATTCATGGATGCCGTTCGTCATACTGGCGGTCATCACCTGGGCGGTCTTGCTGAGCCGCGGTCAGGTTCCGGTCGATCAGCTCCAGTCGATGGTCCGCTCGAACTTCGGGTTCCTGGCGGATGCGAAGCGTGAGCCGGTGATGTTCGCGCTGTTGGTGTCGATCGATGTGTTCACGGCCTGGGTGATCTCGTTGATGGTCATCGGCTTCGCCGAGGTCTCGAAGATGACGCGGGCGAAGGTGGCGGCGATCATCATCACGATGTGGGTGATTCTCACCCTGTTCAAGGTCGGTTTCGCCTCGCTCGGCGCGTTGATGAAGAAGGCGCGGGCATGAAGCGTCGCTTGATCATCGCCGGTGGGGTGCTGTTGCTCGCCGGCATCATCGCCGCGAGCATCTTCGGCAATGGTCATGCGACAGGGGAGACGGTTTACGTCGAGCCGGTCAAGGGGCGGAAGATCGAGGCGGTCGTGTCGGCACCCGGCGAGATCGATCCGAAGGTGAAGGTGAACATCAGCGCCCACGTGGTCGGGAAGATCGAGCGCCTCTATTTCGTGGAAGGCGAGCGCGTGAAGAAGGGACAGAAGCTGGTGGAGCTCGAGAAGCAGGTGTTCGTCGCTCAGCGCGATCGCATGCGCTCCGAGGTGGCAGGCCGGCGCATCGAAGTGGCGCGCGCACGCGCCGCGCTCGGCACCGCCGAGCTCCAGTACCACCGCGCAGTGAATATGCTCAAGCAGGGCATTCAGGCCCAGGAGTTGTATGACAAGGCCCGCCTCGACCTCGACAACGCCAAGGCCGGCTACGACTCGGCGGTCGAGAGCGTGCGGCTGTCCGATGCCGGGCTGACGCAAGCTCAGACCGACCTCGATCGGACGACCATCATCTCGCCGATTGACGGCCGGGTCGTGCAGCTCAATGCCCACGAGGGCGAGGTGGTCGTCACCGGAACCATGAACAATGCCGCATCGGTGATCGCCGTGATCGCCGATCTTTCGGAGATCCTCGTCGAAGCCGAAGTCGGCGAGACCGAGGTCGTCGCCATCAAGCGCGACCAGAAGGCACACGTCCACGTCGATGCCGTACCCGGTCACGAGTACTCCGGTCACGTCGAGGAGATCGGCAGTTCGGCGGCGGTTCGGCAGAGCGGCGCCGGAAACGTCCGTTATTTCAAGGTCAAGGTGGCCATCGACGATGCCGACGAGCGGCTGCGCCCGGGCATGACGTCGCAGGTCTCGATCATCACCAGCAGCGCCGGCGACGCGGTGTCGGTGCCGATCCAGAGCGTGGTGGAGCGCACGCCGCCGAGCCCTGCGAAGGCGGCGAAGAATGCCACCGCCGATGATTCCGATCCCGACAATGCACCAAAGAAGAAGTACGTGTTCGTCGTGGAGAACGACAAGGTTCGCATGGCCGAAGTGCAGACCGGGATCAGCGATGCCACCCACGTCGTGATCGCCTCCGGTCTGAAGAGCGGCGTCAAGATCGTCACCGGTCCGTTCCGGACGCTCAAGAAGCTGCACGACGGCGATGCCGTCCAGATCGGTAAGCCGGAAAAAACGGCCACGTCGAGCACCGAAGGAGGTTCGTGATGGTTGACGTTCTCGAAGCGCCCAGCCGCGTCGAAACCGAGGTGAATGGCAAGCACCTGATCGAGATGCACGAGCTCACTCGCGTGTATCAGCTCGGACCGCAGGAGATCTACGCGCTCCGCGGAGTGAACCTGCTCGTGGATCACGGTGAGTACGTGGCCATCATGGGACCGTCGGGCTCGGGGAAATCGACGCTGATGAACATCATCGGCTGCCTCGATACGCCGACGTCCGGCCGGTATCTTCTCGACGGCGTGTCGGTCGAGACGATGGATGACGATCAACTCGCCGCCGTGCGCAACAAAAAGATCGGCTTCGTGTTCCAGACCTTCAACCTGCTGGCCCGGACATCGGCTCTGCAGAATGTCGAGCTGCCGTTGATCTACGCCAAGATGTCGCGGGCGCAGCGCCGTTCGCAGGCCGAGGAGGCGCTGGCCGCGGTCGGCCTTGCCGATCGGATGAATCACCAGCCCAACGAGCTGTCGGGCGGCCAGCGCCAGCGGGTCGCGATCGCCCGCGCGCTCGTCAACAAGCCGTCGTTGCTTCTGGCCGACGAGCCGACAGGCAACCTCGATTCCAAGACCGGCCGCGAGATCCTCGACCTGTTCCGCGAGCTCTCCACGCGCGGCAACTCCATCATCATGGTCACGCACGAGGATGACGTCGCAAGAGAAGCGGCGCGCGTCATCCACATTCACGACGGTTTGATTGTCAATGGCGCCGTAGCGCACGCGCATTAGCACGTCATCCTGAGCCGCGTAGACTGCGAAGGATCGCCTTGCGCCGTGCTTGGCCGGACCGATCAGACGGATCGGACCGATCGGACCGATCGGTCATGATCTTTGCAGCGAGATCCTTCGCCGTGTACGCGGGTCCGGATGACGGCCTTACAAAGTTCGGCCACAATGCTCTAGAATCCGAATTCGCACGGGAAGAGCAGTAGTCAGTGATCCGAGGCCGGCAGAGGCCTCGATTCGCCCGGCGCCGCGATTTTTCGTTCACCACGTGATGGTCGCGCAGCTCTTCTGACCACTGACCAGTTGCAAACGCTCAGACACAATGGCAACGAAAAAGGATCAGCAAACCGCCACCGCCACCGTCGACGAGACCGTCTACGGCCCGGAGTGGAACGACATCTTGCGGCAGATGATCCTCATCCGCCGCTTCGAGGAAGCCACCGAGCGCGAGTTCCGGCGCGGCCGCATCGGCGGCTATCTTCACGTCTACATCGGACAGGAAGCCGTCGGCAGCGGCATTCTGACGGCGCTCGAGAAGGGTGACATCGTCTACTCCGGCTATCGCGATCACGCCCACTGCCTTGCCTTGGGTTCGGAGCCGGGCCGCATCATGGCCGAGCTTTTTGGAAAGTCGACCGGCCTCTCGAAAGGGAAGGGCGGCTCGATGCATCTGTTCGACGTCGAGCGCGGATTCTACGGCGGCTACGGCATCGTCGGCGGGCATCTCACGCTGGCGACAGGCTCGGCCTATGCGCTCCGCTTCCGCGGAACCGACCGCATCGCCGTCTGCTACTTCGGCGACGGAGCGATGAACATCGGCTCGTTCCACGAAGCGATGAACATGGCCGGGCTCTGGGGGAAGGACGGAATGTGCCCGATCCTCTTCGTGATCGAGAACAACGGCTACGCGATGGGAACATCCGTCGAGCGGCACTCGGCGCTGACGGATCTCTCGGCTCGCGTCCGGGCGTACAACATCCCCTCCGAGAAGGTCGATGGGCAGGATGTCTTCGCCGTGCGCGCCGCCGCCGATCGCATCGTCCGGCAGGTCCGGGAGACGGGCAGGCCGTACTGCCTCGAGGCGGTCACGTACCGCTTCTCCGGCCATGGCGCCGCGGACGTCCAGCAGCCGTACCGGTCGAAGGATGAGGTCGAGCAGCACAAGCATCGCGATCCGATCCTGATCCTTCGCAACCGCCTCGCGGAGGCCGCGGCACTGACGGATGACGACGAGAAGAAGATGGAGCAGTGGGCCGCGGACACCGTGGCCCAGGCATTGAAATTCGCCGAGGAGAGCCCCGTGCCTGACCCGTCCGAGCTCTTCACCGACGTCGTAGCGGAGAACGCACCGCACGCGGTCGCTGATGACGAACGGAATTGAAAATTGAAAATTGAAAGACAAAACAACGGCCGGAACGCTTTTTCAATTTTCAATTTTCAATTCCCCAAAGGGAGATCGATGCCAGAGAAGAGTTACCGGGACGCGATTCGCGACGCGATGATGGAGGAGATGGATCGCGATCCCAGCGTCCTCATCATGGGCGAGGACATCGGCGTCTATGAAGGGACGTTCCGCATCACGGCCGGAATGCTGAAGAAATACGGGCCGAAGCGGGTCATCGACACGCCGATCGCGGAGGCGGGGATGGTGGGAACGGCCGTCGGCATGGCCATGCTCGGCTTGCGGCCGATCGTGGAGATGATGACCGTCAACTTCGCCATCGTCGCGGCCGACCAGATCCTCAATCACGCCGCGAAGATCCGCTACTTCTCCGGCGGCCAGGTCGACGTGCCGGTCGTCATCCGCGGGCCGCAGGGCGCGGGCGTGCAGCTCTCGGCCCAGCACTCGCAGTCGTTCGAGTCGTTCTACGCGCATTTCCCCGGAATCAAGGTCGTCGCGCCATCGACGCCGGCGGATGCGAAGGGAATGCTGAAAACGGCAGTTCGAGGACGCGACCCCGTGATGTTCCTCGAGAACGCGGCGTTGTACGGCACGAAAGGCGAGGTGTCCGACGATCCCGATATCACGGTGCCGTTCGGCAAGGCCCGCGTCGCGCGCGAAGGGCGCGACGTCACGATCGTCTCCTACGGCCGGATGCTGCTACTCGCATTGACCGTCGCCGAGAAGCTGTCGAGCGAAGAGAACATCGAGGCGGAGGTCATCGATCTCCGGACGCTCAGGCCGCTCGACCTCGGGCCCGCCTGCGCATCGGTGGCGAAGACGCACCGCGCAGTCGTGGTCCAGGAACAATGGAAGCCGTTCGGCGCCGGCGCTGAGATCGCCGCGGGCATCACCGAGGCCATGTTCGACGAGCTCGACGCCCCGGTGGCGCGCGTGACCGGCGAGGACGTGCCGATGCCGTACGCGAGAAATCTCGAGCTGCTCGCCACGCCGCACGAAGAACAGGTGGCGAAGGCGGTGAAAAGGGTGATGTACCGGTGAGGTCCCGGAATGGCTGAGATCATCATGCCCAAGATGGGCGACGCGATGACCGAAGGGAAGGTCGTGCGTTGGTACAAGGAGAACGGTGATTCCGTGAAGAAGGGAGAGCCTCTTCTCGAGATCGAGACCGACAAGGTGAATCTAGATCTCGAGGCCGAGCAGGACGGTGTCCTCAGCGAGATCGCTGCATCGGACGGAGATGTCGTTCCCGTCGGCGGGCGCCTCGCGGTGATCCTCGGAGCCGGCGAGTCCGCTCCCGCGGCCGCAACGAAGCCCAAAGCAGTCGTGGTCGCCGCCGCGTCCAAAGCCGAGGCTCCGCAGGCGTTGAATATCATCGCCATGCCGTATCTGGGAGGCAGCCGGCTGCGCTCCTCGCCTCTCGCGCGCAAGATGGCGAACGAGCTCGGCGTAAGCCTCGAAGCCGTCCACGGAAGCGGCCCGAATGGCCGGATCATCGCCAACGACGTCAAGCAGATCGCCGGCCGCCCGGCCGCTGCGGCGAGCGCGACTCCCGCCTCGGCGCCGACGCTTGCCCCGGCGCCAGAGCTCGAGGAAGTGCAGATTCCTCATTCGGCGATGCGCCGCACGATCGCCAAGCGCCTCGCGGAATCGACAGGACCGATCCCGCACTTCTATCTGACCGCCGGCTACGACGTCACGTCGCTCGTATCGCTCCGCCAGCAGCTCGCCGACATCGAGGGGAGCAAGATCAGCCTCAACGATTTCATCATCCGCGCCGTGGCCCTCGCGCTGCGCCACCATCCGAACGTCAACGCGAGCTGGGGTGATGAGACCATCACCCGTCATGGCGAGATCCACGTCGGCGTCGCGGTGTCAACTCCGGAGGGCCTGATCACGCCGGTCATCCGGAACGCGGACCGGAAATCGGTTCCCGAGATCGCACGCGAAGTGCGAGCCTTTGCGGAGAAAGCGAAGAACCGGAAGCTGATGCCGGCCGAGTATCAAGGAAGTACATTCACGATCTCGAACCTGGGCGCGTGGGGGATCGAGGAGTTCACGGCGATCATCAACCCGCCGAACTCGGCGATCCTCGCGATCGGCGCGGCGGGGCCGCAGCCGGTCGTCATCGCAGGCCAGGTCGTCGTCCGCGAGCGGATGAAGGTGACCATGTCGTGCGATCACCGTGTCATTGACGGTGCCGCCGGCGCGGAGTACTTGAAGACTCTCCGGCAATACATGGAACAGCCGTTGCGGTTGGTTGTCTGAAGCCGCAGGGGATGTTGCTATTGATGGGTCCCGTAGCCGTTGGCGGTGG